>NZ_JAAGPK010000013.1:0-93047 GCF_017104685.1 Burkholderia sp. Tr-20355
TACCACCTCTCTTTTTTTCTTCTTACAGCTCCGGCCACCACCCAAAACTACACTCCCCTTACCACTCTTCCCCTACCCGCCGCCCTTCCGATCTCACGCGGCGGCAGCAGCGCCGCATGCGCGGCCTGCGCGTCGAGCCCGGCCGCGGGGCGGCCGAAACGACCCTGCATCGTCTCGATATGACGCCATGCCGCTTCATGCGCCGGATCCTCGGCGCGCCAGCGCGCGAGCGCGGCGTCAAACGCCTCGTCGGCGCGGCCGGACTGCCGGTCGGCCCACCATTCGACCGCGCGGCGTGCGACGTGCGGCGGCACCGCCGGTGCGCGTGGCACCGCCGGTGCGCGTGGCACGGCCATCGGTCAGGCCGCCATCGCGAAGAAGCACTGCGTGCCGGCCTTCACGAGATGGCGCTTCACCGTCGCGAGCGACACGCCGAGTTCGCGCGCGATCTCGGCCTGGGTAAGGCCGTCGAGTTGCGCGAGCAGAAACGCACGCTTCGCCGCGAGCGGCAGGCCGTCGAGCAGCTGGTCGATTTCGAGCAGCGTCTCGAGCACGACGGCCCGCTCCTCCGGCGACGGCGCATGCGCTTCGGGGCGCTGCGCCAGCACGTCGAGATACGCGCGCTCGATCTGCTCGCGCCGCCAGTGATTGCTCAGCACGCGCTGCGCGACCGTCGTCAGGAACGCGCGCGGCTCGTCGGCGCCGATCGGCTCGTCGCGTGCGAGCAGGCGCATGAACGTGTCGTGCGCCAGATCGGCCGCGCGATGCGCGCAACCGAGCTTCCGGCTCAGCCAGCCGCGCAGCCACGCATGGTGGCCGGCATAAAGGGCGTCGATTTCTCGATGGAGAGACAGCTTGTCAGCGGACATGGCCGGGTTCCGGGGTGCGCGGGCGTCAACGATTCTGTAAATGAGAATGATTATTATATACAAAAGCAAGCCTGCGGCCGCGGTTTCGATGCGCACGGCGGCGATCGGGTCGCGCCAGGTAGCGAAGCCGCGCTGCCGTCGCCGGCCGCGGGCGACTTGTCCTTAACACACGCATTGCGGTCCGGCCCATTCAATTCATTCAATAATTATTTGACGGATCAATAACAATATTCGAATCGCCGCGATTCCCCGTTCGATTGCCCGGCATTGTCGCGGGAGACGCAAAACGCAATGGCGAAATCACGAAACGTCAACGCATTGATACGAGATTCTCAATAATCCAAATCCCTCAACGGTGCATTTCGAAGAACACCCCTGTCTGCGTCAGACCACAACGGAGAATTTCGTTTTTGCCGTTCCATTGCGGCTCGGTAGTCTCCTGCCATTCCGGATCACGAACACAAGCCGCCCATGCGCAAGGAGATGAAATGAAACGCACGACCCTCTCGCTGATTTCCGTCGCGTCGTTCGCGGCGATACCCGTCGCACATGCGCAATCGAGCGTCACGCTGTACGGCGTGATCGACACGTCGATCACCTACGTGAACCACGCGCAGGGCAAGGACAACGCGTGGATGCTCGGCAACAGCAGCGCGGGCAACCTGGCCGGCAGCCGCTTCGGCGTGAAAGGCACCGAGGATCTCGGCGGCGGCCTCAAGGCGCTGTTCCAGCTCGAGAACGGCTTCGACCCGAGCAACGGCCGTCAGGGCCAGGGCGGCCGCATGTTCGGCCGGCAGGCATTCGTCGGCCTGACGAGCGACCGCTACGGCACGCTCACGTTCGGCCGCCAGTACGACCCGCTCGTCGATCTCGTGCAGGGCATCACCGCCGACAACTATCTCGGCAGTGTGTTCGCGACGCCGGGCGACGTCGACAACTACGACAACAGCTTCCGGGTCGACAACGCGGTGAAGTACACGTCCGCCGTCTATGCGGGCCTGCAGTTCGCGGCGATGTACTCGTTCGGCGGCATCGCGGGCAGCACCGGCGCCGCGCAGTCGTATTCGGCCGCCGTGTCGTACAACAACGGACCGTTCAGCGTCGCGGGCGGCTACTTCCACGCGACCAACAGCCCCGCGTCGAACGGCCTGCGCAGCGGCTGGACCAGCTCGTCGGACGGCACCTTCGACGGCCCGATCAACAGCGGCTACGCGAGCGCCCACTCGCTCGGCATCGCGCGCATCGCGGGCCAGTACGTCGCCGGGCCCTTCACGTTCGGCCTCGGCTACAGCAACGCGCAATACCGCCGCGACGCCAGCTCGGTGTTCGGCTCGAACGAGCACTACAACACCGGGCAAGGCTTTGTGAACTACCAGGCGACGAACGCGCTGCTCGTCGGCGTCGGCTACAGCTACACGCGCTCGGGCGGCGACACGTCGGCCACCTATCACCAGGTATCGGCCGGCGCCGACTACAACCTGTCGAAGCGCACCGACGTCTACCTGACCGCCGCCTACCAGCATGCGAGCGGCCAGACCGGCGACGGCCAGGGCGGCTCGATGGCCGCGCAGGCGTCGATCGGTTCGTACGGCTATGCGGGCACCAGCTCGCAGACGATGGTCAACCTCGGCCTGCGTCACCGCTTCTGATGGGAAGCGACCGGTCGCACGCGATGCGGCCGGTCGAAGCCGCGGGACGTGAACGGCGGCTTCGGCCGCCGTTGTTTTTCCGCTTTTATTCGAATTCGAGCCGGACAGGGATGGCCCGGTGAAATCCTTTCACGCAATTCGATACGGCGCACACGAGACGGCTGACGTCGTGCGTCAGGTTTCAATCGCCGCCGTCGCACCGGCATTCACCGGAAATCCGGCCATTTTTACCGGTCGGATGTCGTCGCGCCGCGTGATCCGACGCGATAAAAATGCGTGGCGAACGCGTGCGCAAATGCAAAGGAAAGTTTGACGCGAGCCATTTGCCCGCCCGCTATGGCACACTTCGCGTCTCACGTCATTTCCTTGCACCGGGCGCCCGGATTCCGCCCCAACCTGCCATGCCGCGTCATACCATCCGTCCGATCAGCCGCGAAACGCTGAAAATCGCCTCGACGATCGCGCTGTCGTGCGCGGTGCAGGGTGTCGCGCAGGCCGATTGCCTCGACGATGCGGCCGCGTTCCAGCACGTGAGCGTCAGCCTGATGCGCGGCATCGCGCAGGTAGAATCGGGAATGAATCCGAACGCCGTCAACACCAATACGAACGGCACGGTCGACATCGGGCTGATGCAGATCAACAGCACGTGGCTGCCGACGCTCGCGCGCGAGGGCATCACGCGGGAAAGCCTGTTCGATGCGTGCACGAACGCGTATGTCGGCGCGTGGATCCTGTCGCAGAACATCCGCCAGCTCGGCCCCAACTGGAACGCGATCGGCGCGTACAACTCCGCGTCGCCCGACAAGCGCCTCGCGTATGCGCGCAAGGTCTATGATGCAATCCGAACCATGCCGGATTCGCCGGATACCCCCATGCCTATCCTGCCCCCCTCCTTCACGCCGCCGCAACAGGCACAGGCGTACAACCCGTTCGCGAGCCTGAGCGTGTCGGCGCCGCCGGTCACGCGCCCGCGCACGGTCTCGCCGGCTCCGCCGCCGCCGCAGGGCGGCCCCGCCGGCCCGGCCGGCCCGGCCGGCACGTACAACTTCGGCTGGACGGTCACGGGCGCGGACCAGGCCAAGCCGACCCAGGTATTCGACGACGGCGCGCGGATCTACGTGCAGTTCAGCGACATGAAGCACGTGCCGGCGATCTTCACCGAGACGTCGAGCGGGCGCGTGCTGATGTCGTGGGAGCTGCAGTTTCCGTATGCCGTCCTGACCCGTCCCGCGCAAACGTTAATCTTCCAGCTCGGGCCGTTCGAGGCGCGTGCGCAGCGTGGGGCAGCCGGGAGCGCGGCCATGACCGCGCAGGCCGGTACGGCGGGCGCGGCCGCCGCTTCGAAGAAGTCCGCCGGTACCGCCACGAATCCGGCAGCGGGAGCGGCGTCGAAACGCACGGCTTCGGCCGATGCGCTGTGGTATCTGGATACGCCGTCGACGTCGGGATCGACGGCCGCCTCGCCATCGACGGCGAACCTTCCCGCCACGCTGCCGACGGCCATCACGTCGAACACGCCGCCGCCCGCGCCGGCCCAGGCACCGGCCGCCCAGCCTTCGCGCGTCAGTACGGATGCGCTGTGGTACATCTCGAAGTGACGCGCCCCCGATCGCACGGGTAGCGCGTCACGCCGGCACCGTCACATCACCCGCGCCGGACCCAGATCACTTTCCCGTCGCGAATGCCGAGATTGCGGCGCTCCTGCCGGTAATCCATCGTGCCCGGCAGCGACTTGCCGTCGCGCTCGAGCACGCGCCACAGGCAGCCGTCCAGTTGCGCCGCCGCATCGGCCTCGGTCTTGCCGACCAGCGCGTCGTCCTGCCCCGCGTCCGCCTTGCATGCCTGCTGCGCACCGGCCGGCGCGCCGCTTGCGCTCGAGACCTTCGTGTTCATGTCCGCACATCCCGCAAACGTTGCGCCCGCAACCAGCGCCGTCATCATCGCGATCGTCTTCTTCATCGGTTTCTCCCTTTCGCGCCCGGCGAAACATGGGCGGCGTTCGTCGCCGGCCGGGCGTTGCATGCTTGACCGGTCCCGCGCCCAACCGGCCGCGCCGATGCGGCGCGCCGGTATCGCGGCTTCGGCGGCTTCGGCCCGGTGCCGAAGCCGCCTGCATGTTACCGCACGCTGACCGGCGCGAAGGCGCGCGCATCCGGGATGCGCGCCCGGTCGCGCATGTCGCGCCGGCCCGATCAGAACGTGTAGGTCACGCCCGCCATCCCGTAGTAGTTGCTGCGCGACTGGACGATCGGACTGTCGCCGTAGCGGCCGAGCAGCCGCGTCACGCCGCCGGTCGCGAGCACCGACCAGTGCCGCGACAGCGTCCAGTTCCACGCGAGCGCCATCGACGCGCTGTCGATCCCGCCGCTCGTCGAATACGGCCGGAACCGGCTCGTCATCGACTGGGCATCGGTCACGCCGTAGAACGTCTGCATGTAACGTCCCGAGCCCGCGTGCACGGTGCCCGTCACGATGATCTCGTGCTGCGACGTCTTGAGCACCGGCACCGCGAGATCCACGTGCCCCGACACGCCGCGCGACGTGTGCGTCACCGGTGTATCGATCGCGACGCTCAGTTCGGCCGCGTCGAAGAGCGTCACGCCCGCGCGCACGCCGACGAGCACCGAGCCCGGAATCCGGCCCATGCCCTTCAGGTAGTCGGAGCCCGGCAGGTCGAAGCGGTTCTCGTCCGCGCGGCCCGCGTCGTAGCTCACGGCCGCCGACACGAACACGCCGTGCGGCAGGTTCAGCTTGTAGCCCGCGCCCTCGGTGCTGTCGATAAAGAAGCCGTTGCCGAACGTCGCGGAGAACGACGGTGCGACGACGCCGCGATACTGGTTGCTGCCCGCGTAGCGTGGCGCGAAGCCGCCGCCGAGCGACAGCGAATACTGGTTTTCCGCGTGGGCGGCGGCGGCGAGGGTCAGGCCGGCGAGCGGCATGCAATAACGATAGCGGCGGAGTAGGGGGCGCACAATATTGAGATAAGAGTGACGGAGCCCGAAGTCTAGGTGCGGCCTTGCGCCGCGACTGTCCTGAATGTGCGGAGAATCTGTGCTCAATTGTGTTCGATTGTTCGAGATTGTCGCCCCGCTCCCCCGCCCTCCCGTACGCCGGATAGAATTCGCGTGCCGCGCCGCCCATCAGCCTGCCGGGTGCGAGATGGCGCGCGCATCCCGAGGAGACCATGAACGAAGACCCGCTCAAATACCGTGTGCTGCTGATCGAGGACGACGACCGTCTCGCGCAGCTCGTCCGCGAATACCTCGACGGCTACGAATTCGCGGTGACGGTCGTGCGGCGCGGCGACCTTGCCGTCGCGGCCGTGCGCGAGCACCAGCCGGCCCTCGTGATCCTCGACCTGATGCTGCCGAACCTCGACGGGATGGAAGTCTGCCGGCGCATCCGCGCGTTCACCAACGTCCCCGTGCTGATCCTGACCGCGCGCGCCGACGTCTACGACCAGGTTGCGGGCCTTGAGACCGGCGCCGACGACTACGTGACGAAGCCGATCGAGCCGCGCGTGCTCGTCGCGCGCGCCCGTGCGCTGCTGCGCCGCGCGCAAACGGCCGCGGCCGAAGCGCCCGTCGCCGCGCCGGAGGCGATCGTGTTCGGCGAACTGACGATCTCGCCGCCGAACCGCACCGTCACGTGGCGCGGCGAGCCGGTCGACCTGAAGACGGCCGAATTCAACCTGCTGCTGATCCTCGCGCGCGCGGCCGGCACCGTGCTGAGCCGCGACGACATCCTGAAGCAGTTGCGCGGGATCGAATTCGACGGGCTCGACCGCTCGGTCGACTCGGGTATCTCGAAGCTGCGCCGCCGCTTCGAGGATGCGTCATCGGAGCCGCACAAGATCAAGACGATCTGGGGTCGCGGTTATCTGTTCAGCCCTTCCGCGTGGGACGAATAAATGCTGCGCCCGTTGATCAGGCTGTACCTCATCGTGATCGTGTGCGTCGCCGCGTCGATCATGTTCATCCAGCTGGCGTTCGACCGGATCTTCTACGAGCGCGTCGCGCAGGCGCAGCGCGATTCGCTGACGACCTATTCGTTCGTGCTGAACGACTACCTGGAGCGCCATCCGGGCGCGCAGCGCGAGCTTGCACTGCGCGAACTCGCGCTGCACGGCAACGAAGGGTTCGGCTTCATGTCGATGGCCGACGCGCGCGCGCAACTGAGCGGCGCACCGCTGCGCGATCTCGATGCCGGCAGGATCGCGATCAGCTACAACGGCAAGGATTACTACATGCCGCTCGCGGATGGCTCGGTGCTGCATGCGCGCCCGATCGAGCCGCCGGATCTCGACATCCGGATCTATGCGTACCTGCTGCTCGCGCTCGCGGCGCTGTTTGCGGTCGTGCTGTGGATTCACTATCACTGGCGCGACATTCGGCGGCTGCAGGATGCCGCGCGCGCGTTCGGCGCCGGCAAGCTGTCGACGCGCGTGAAGCTGGCGGGCAAGAAGTCGAACATCTACGAGCTGTCGCGGCAGTTCAACGACATGGCCGAGCGCATCGAGGCGTCGATCAAGCAGCAGCGCGAAATGATGCATGGCATCTCGCATGAACTGAAGACGCCGCTCGCGCGGCTCGAATTCGGGCTCGCCCTGCTCGCCGAACCCGACGAGAGCGGACGGATGCGCGAGCGCCGCGATGCGCTGCGGCGCGACGTGCGCGAACTCGACGAGCTCGTCACCGAGCTGCTGACGATCGGCCGCCTCGAACAGGGGGCGAGCGAACTCGCGCCGATGGAGATCGTCGTCGACGCGCTGATCGACAGCGTCGCCGGGAACGTCGCGAACGACGTCGCCGATCGCGGGATCACGCTCGACGTATCGGCGTTCGGTGCGCCCGCGACTCACGTGTGCGATCCGAAGCTCGTCGCCCGCGCGCTGCTGAACCTGATCCGCAACGGCGCGCGTTATGCGTCGCGCAAGGTCCTGCTGGCCGCGGCCGGCGACGCGAGCGGCGCACTCGTGCTCAGCGTCGACGACGACGGCCCCGGCATTCCGGTCGCCGAACGCGCGCGCGTGTTCGAACCGTTCCAGCGGCTCGACTCCAGCCGCGACCGACAGACCGGCGGTTTCGGGCTCGGGCTCGCGATCGTGCGGCGCGTCGCGCAGGTGCACGGCGGCGACGTGCGGCTCGAGGATTCGCCGCTCGGCGGCGCACGCTTCGTGATCACGCTGCCCGCGCTGACACTGGCGAACAGCCTTTTCGACATGACGGGCACCGATACACGCGCCGACACGCCCGGCGACGTCAAGCGCACGGCCACGCCGTCGCGATGACAGGCACGGCGGGCCGCCGCCCCGCCGCCACCCGACCGGATCCGATTGCTCGCCGCTCAGCGGCGGCGCAGCAGCGCGACGAAGAACAGGCTGCCGAACAGCGCCGTCACGATGCCGATCGGCAAATCCTCCGGCGCGGCCAGCGTGCGGGCCGCGACGTCGGCCCACACGAGCAGGATCGCGCCCGTCAGCGCGGCGACCGGCAGCAGCCGACCGTGCTCGGCGCCGACGACGCGCCGGCACAGATGCGGCGTGACGAGCCCGACGAAGCCGATCGCACCGCTCACCGCGACCATCGCGCCCGTCGCGAACGATGCGACGACGAACACCTCGCGCCGCATCCGCGCGCTCGGCACGCCGAGCGACGCCGCGGCGACATCCCCCGACATCAGCGCGTTCAGTTCGCGCCGTCGCGCGTACAGCGCGCCGCCGGCAAGCACCGCACACACGGCCGGCACCGGCAACAGGTCCCAGCGTGCGAGCCCCACGCCGCCGAGCATCCAGAACAGCACCGACGATGCGGCGCGCTGGTCGCCGAGATACAGCAGCAGATTGCCGAATGCGGCCATCATGAACGACACCGACACGCCCGCGAGCAACAGCCGGTCCGATTCGAGCCGGCCGGCCCGGTGCGCGAGCGCGACGACGCATGCGGTTGCCGCGAGCGCGCCAGCGAACGCCGCGGCCGACAACGTGAACGGGCCGAACGCCGCACCGGCGACCACCGTGACCGCGACGGCGCCGAGCATCGCGCCCGCGCTCACGCCGAGCAGATGCGGATCGGCCAGACGATTCGCGGTCGCCGCCTGCAACGCGACGCCGACCGCCGCCAGCGTCGCCCCGACGGTCGCGGCCAGCAGCGCGCGCGGCATCCGGATCAGCCACACGATGCTGTCGTCGCCCGCGCTCGCCGCGAACGCGCCAGTCTCGCCGAACGCCGAGGCGAGGTGCGCGGCCACGATCCGCACCGCGGCCGCCATCGCGATCGGCGCCGGACCGAATGCGGCCGACACGACGATCGACACGATCAGCAGCACGGCCAGCGCCGGCAGCACGACGCGCATGCTCATCGCGCCGGCCCGGCGAACGCGGCCGGATACAGCGCACGCGCCAGCGTCTCGACGGCCGCGACGTTCTCGGGGCCCGGTGTCGCCGCATCGTACGGAATCACGACGAAGCGCCGGTCGCGGATCGCCGCCACGCGCGCGAGCGCCGGCTGGCTCAGCAGGAACTGCTGCTTCTGCGCGGCCGTCACCGCCGAGTAGTCGACGATCACGATCGCCTGCGGATCGCGCGCGACCACACTCTCCCAGCTCACCTGCGTCCAGCTGCGCGGCAGGTCGTCCATCACGTTGCGCGCACCGGCCGCCGCCAGCAACGCGGTCGGCATCGCGAGCCCGCCCGCCGTCATCGGCTTGTCGGTCCCGCTGTCGTAGACGAACACGCGCAGCGGCGCCGGCTTCCCGAGCGTGCGCGCCACCGCCGCGAGACGCGCACGCATCGCGGCGACGACTTGCGCGGCACGCGCGTCGACGCCGAAGATCCGGCCGAGATTGTTCAGGTCGCGGAACACGTCCTCGAACGACGCGGCCGATTGCTTCATCACGTGCGAGCACGACTCGGTCAGTTCGTAGGTGCGAATGCCGAACGGTGCGAGCGTCGCGGGCGTCACGGCGCCGCCGACATGCATCCCGTAGTTCCAGCCCGCAAGATAGAAGTCGGCGCGCGCGGCGGCCAGCACCTCGAGCGACGGATACTGGCTCGCCAGCTCGGGCACGCCGCGCAACGCGTCGCGCACGCGGGCGGTGCCCGTCTTCCAGCCGCCGATGCCCGTATAACCGACGAGCCGGTCCTTCAGGCCGAGCACGAGCATCATCTCGGTCAGGTTGACGTCGTTGCTGACCGCGCGCGTCGGGGCACGCTCGAACGTCACGTCGCGCTCGCAACTGCGCACGGTGACGGGATAGGCGCCCGCGTGAGCGGCGGCGCAGCCGAGCGCGGCGGCGGCAACCAGCCGGCGTGCGACGGAGGACAAAGGAAACGGCATGGCGGTCATTCCGGATGAAGCGGCGTGATGCGCGGCCGGCCCGACACAGGATGCCGATCGACGAGCGCGGCGACGCCGAATACGTCGCGCAGCAGCGCATCGGTCAGCACGTCGCCCGGCGTGCCGGACGCGACGACCCGGCCATGCGCGAGCACGTGGAGCCGGTCGCAGTACGCGGCCGCGAGATTGAGGTCGTGAATCGTCGCGAGCGTCGCGATGCCGAGGCGGCGCACGCGTGCGAGCAGTTCGAGCTGGTGACGCAAGTCGAGATGGTTGGTCGGTTCGTCGAGCAGCAGCAATTCGGGCTGCTGCGCGAGCGCGCGGGCCAGCAGCGCACGCTGCTTCTCGCCGCCCGACAGCGAGGCGAAGCGTTGCGCGCGGCGCGCGACGAGGCCGACGTCGCGGAGCGCGGATGCGACGATCCGGCGATCGTCGGCCGACTCCGCGTCGAACGCCCGCTGGTGCGGCGCACGGCCCATGCCGACCAGTTCGTCGACCGTCAGCCCGAAATCGTCCGGCGTCTCCTGCTGCAGCACCGCGATGCGCTGCGCGACCGCGCGCGGCCGCATGCGCCAGACGTCCTGCGCCTCGAGCGCAACGCGGCCCGCATCGGGCCGCGCGTAACGGAATATGCAGCGCAGCAGGCTCGTCTTGCCGCTGCCGTTCGGGCCGACCAGCCCGACGAATTCGCCTTCGGCGACCGTCAGCGTCACCGAATCGAGCACGTCGATCGCGCCGCCGGGAGACCAGCTCACGCGTTCGATGTCGAGCATGTGGGTGACGGGACGCATGTCGCGCCGCACTAGAAACGCATCGTCGCGACGAGCTCCGCCGAGCGCGACGGGCCGAGCAGCCATTGCTCGCCGCCGTTCGACGTCGTCACCGCGTACGTGCGGTTCGCGAGATTGCGCAGATACAGCGCGAGCTCGGTGCGCGACGTCGGCCGCCAGCGCAACGATGCATCGAACACCGTGTACGACGGCACCTGCAGGCGGTTCGCATCGTCGCCGTAGGTCGCGCCGACGTAGCGCACGCCTGCATTCGCCTGCCAGCGTTCGGCGAACGCCCAGCCAAGCCACAGGTTCGCGGTCTGCTGCGGCACGTTGGACGGCACGTTGCCGGCCCGCGATACCGTCGCGCCGCCGTCAGTCTGGTTGAATTCGTCGTAACGCGCGCGCAGCAGCGCGACGTTCGCGTCGATCGTCCAGCCCTGCGGCAGCCGCGCACCGCCCGTCAACTCGATGCCGCGCGACGATTGCCGGCCAACCTGCCGGCGCAGCGCCGGATGGAACGGATCGCTGCTGAGCAGGTTGCGCTTCGTGATGTCGTACACGGCGAACGTCCAGTATGCGCGGCCGTCGAGCAGCGTCTGCTTGAGCCCGGCCTCCCACTGCTCGCCGGTCGCGAGCCGGTAGTTCGCCTGTGACGCGGACAACGTCACGAGCGAGCCGAGCCCCTCCGCGCCCGTCGTGTATTGCGCATACGCGCTGAGGGTCGGGGCGACTTCGAACACGAAACCGGTGCGCCAGCCGACGTTCGCGAAGCGCTTGTCGAAGCCCGCGCCGGTCGCCGCCTGTTCGCGGCTGAAGGCGATGTGGTCGTAGCGCACGCCGCTCAGCCAAGCGAGCCGCGGCAGCACTTCGAGCCGGTTCTCGGCGAACACCGCGGCCTGCCGCGCCCGCGTGCTGAATTGCGGCACGATCGGATCGGGGCTCGTGAAGATGCCGGGGTCGAAGCCGTGCACGGGCACCGTCGATTCGCCCCCGTACGGCGAGTTGTTGATGCCGCTGAACGTGATCCGGCTGAACTCCGTGCCGACGACGAAGCGGTTCGCACGGCCGAACAGCGTGCCGTCGACGCGCGCGCTCAGGCGGTCGCCGATCTGCCGCTGGTGGTGGCCGATGTCGAGATAGTCGCCGCGCGTGACGCGCCCCGCCGCGGGATCGAGCGCGTACGATTCGGCGTTGCGCCAGTGGCGGTTCGACGTCAGGTAGTAGAGCTGGTTGTCGATCGTCACGCCGGCCGCGGGCCGGTAACTGGCCGACAGGCGCGTCCACTGGTCGTAGTACGAAATCGTCGCATCGCCGACGGTGTAGTTGAGCTTGCGCAGCGATGGATCGAGCACGCCGTTCGGCGCCGGCACGCCGTAGTACGTTGCCGGCATCTGGCGGCCGTAGTCGTAGTCGAGCGTCAGCGTGAGCCGCGGGCTCATGTCGAGCTTCAGTGCGCCGCCGAGCGCCGTCGTATGCGTATCGGCCCGCTCGGCGAGGCCGTTCGCGCGCGCGTCGCTCGCATAGAAGCGGTAAGACAGCCGCGCGCCGAGCGCACCCGTCGTATCGAACGCGACGCGCTTCGCGCCGTCGAGGCCGATGCCCGCCTGCAGCGTCGTCTCGCGCGTGCGCTGCGGCCGCTTCGGCACGACGTTCACGACGCCGCCGATCGCGCCCTCGCCGTACAGCACCGACGCGGGGCCGCGCAGCACCTCGATGCGCTCGGCCGACCACGTATCGAACGGAAACGTGATCGTGCCGGCCGCCGGCATCAGCCGCACGCCGTCGAGCAGCGTCATCACCGATTCCTGCCCGCTGAAACCGCGCACGCTCAACGCGGTACCGCCGTTGCCGGGCGCCATCGCGCTCGCGAAGCCGGCCGCGCGCGTGACCGCGTCGAGCACCGTGCGATCGCCGCGAGCGTCGATCGTGGCGGCCGTGACCGTCTCGACGCTCGCGGGCGTATCGAGGCTCGCGAGCCCGAGCCGCGAGCCTGTTTCGAGCGGTTGTGCCAGCGGGTCGGTCGCTACGGGTTGCGCACTGACGTTGATCGCCGGCAGCACATGCCGCTCGTCCGGTGCGGATGCGGCCGCTTCGGCGGCCAACGCGCCGGAGGTCGCCATCGCGCAGCCCAGCAGGGTCGTGCAGCCGCGCGCCGCGCATGTGCGCCAGGCGCCCGCGTTCCGGCGCTGCGCGGCATGGTGCCGCTCCCCGCGCGCCAGATGGTTTCCGGATTTCGTCACGTCGTATCGATCTGGGTGGAATGTCGTCGCCGGCCACCGGCGACGAAAACGTCGGATGATACAATATATCAACTCGATCCGTCAGGAATTTGTCAGCCTTTCTGCCCTTCCCGGTGCCGTTACAGCGGGAAACTGAACCGCACCCACAGCGTGTCGCCCTGCGGCCGGTTGCGCATCGCGAACTCGCGCCGGGACTTCACGACCCCGCCCGACGCCGGGCCGCGATCAGCGGCCGACTTCCTTCCACTTGCGTGCGAGCCCGAGGCGTTCGAAACGCTCGATCAGGAACTCGGTGAACACGCGGATCTTCGCCGGCTGGTGCCGGCGGCTCTGGTACGCGATGTTGACGGTGAGCGCGGGCAGCTGCCAGTCGGTGAGCACCGGCACCAGCTTCCCCGCGACGATATCGTCGTGGATGATGTAGAGCGGCTGGATCAGGATGCCGAACCCGGCGAGCGCCGCCGCGCGGATCACCTGTCCCTCGTTCGCATCGAGCACGCTCTTGATCGTGACCGACTGCGTCTTCGCGCGATGGCGGAAATGCAGCACGTATGGATCGTTCGCGAGGTTGTAGACCAGCAGCCGATGGTCGCACAGCGCGTCGGGCGTCGCCGGCGCGCCATGCTTCGCCAGGTACCCGGGCGACGCGGCCAGCACGCGCCGCGTCTCGGCGAGCTTGCGCACGGTGATGCCCGAATCGGCTTCGTGCTCGCGCGTGCGGATCGCCACGTCGATGCCGGCCTCGATGAAATCCGGGTAACGGTTCGCCGCGACGATCTGTACGTTCAGGTTCGGGTACCGCCGGTGAAACTCCGGCAGCGCGGGCGCGATATAGATCGACGCGAACGACACCGACGCGGTCACGCGCAGCGTGCCGGCCGGATTGACGCTCGCTGCGTTGACGGCCGCATCGGCCTCCGACAGCTCCGTCAGGATCGCGACGCAACGGCGGTGGTACTCGTGCCCCGCGTCGGTCAACCACAGGCGGCGCGTGGTGCGCTCGACGAGCCGCGCGCCCAGCCGCTCCTCCAGCGCATTCAGGCAGCGGCTCGCCGCCGCGCTCGACATGCCGAGCCGTTCGGCGGCCTTCGTCAGGCTGCCCAGCTCGGCCACCTGCACGAAAAATTCGATCTGCGTCCACTTGTCCATGCGTTCGATTCTTCCACCTGTCGGAGAACAAAACTCCTCCAAACCCGCTTTTTTACGTTTCCGGGAGGAATTAATGTTACGTCAGCGCGCCATCGAACGACATCAGGAGACAACCCCTATGCGCAATCTCAACGAAGACACCATCACGCAAGCCGTGATCGCGTCGCTCGCCGGCTGTCGCGACGAGCGGCTGCGTACGGTGATGACGAGCCTCGTCCAGCACCTGCATTCGTTCGCCCGCGAAACGAAACTCACCGAGGCCGAATGGCAAGTCGCGATCGGCTTCCTGACGGCCGTCGGCCACATCACCGACGAAAAGCGCCAGGAGTTCATCCTGCTGTCCGACGTGCTCGGGTTGTCCACGCTCGTCACCGCGCAAAACCATGCGAAGCCGGCCGGCTGCACCGAGGCGACCGTGTTCGGCCCGTTCTACGTCGACGGCAGCCCCGAGTTCGCGATGTTCGACGACATCGCGAACGGCGCATGCGGCGCGCCCTGCTTCGTGTCCGGCCAGGTGCGAGGCATCGACGGCACGCCCGTCGCGAACGCGTCGCTGGAAGTCTGGCAAGCCGACGAAGACGGCCACTACGACGTGCAGCAGCCGGCCGACGACGGGTCCGTCACGCATCGCGCACGCGGCCGGCTGCGCAGCGGCGCCGACGGCCGTTACGCATTCCGCTCGATCCTCGCGGAGCCGTATCCGATTCCGCACGACGGCCCCGTCGGGGCGATGCTCGATGCGCTCGGCCGCCACCCTTGGCGCCCCGCCCACCTGCACTTCATGATCGCAGCGCGCGGCTACGAAACGCTGATCACGCACGTGTTCCGCGACGGCGACCGCTATCTCGACTCCGACGCGGTATTCGGCGTGCGCTCGACGCTCGTCGCCGACTGGGTGCGGCATGCGCCCGGGCTCG
Organism: Burkholderia sp. Tr-20355; assembly: GCF_017104685.1. Taxonomy (NCBI): domain Bacteria; kingdom Pseudomonadati; phylum Pseudomonadota; class Betaproteobacteria; order Burkholderiales; family Burkholderiaceae; genus Burkholderia; species Burkholderia sp. Tr-20355. The sequence goes on from NZ_JAAGPK010000013.1 coordinate 14,935, forward strand.
CGCCCGACGGGTCGCGAATGGACACGCCGTTCTACACGCTCGACTACGACTTCGTGCTGAATCCCGCGGAGCGGGTCGCATGATCCGGCGCGTCGTGATGCGGAACGTTGCGGGCGCAACCGACCACGAGCGCGCGACGGCGCGCGCCAGCGTCAAGACGGCTTTCGAGAGCCTGCGCGGCAGGGTTCCGGGCATGACGCACCTCGAGGTCGGCACGGACCTCGGTGCAGCCGACCACGCATGCGACCTGATTCTCGTCGCCGAATTCGAATCGCGCGAAGCGCTCGACGGCTACGCGACGCATCCCGAACACGCACGCGTATACGACGCACTGACCGGCCTGCGCACTGCGCGCCATCAGGTCGACTACGCGACGGAGTGAGCAAGGCATGAACTTCATCTATCAGGCGCGGCCGGCCCGCGTCGTCTTCGGCGCAGGCAGCCTGCACCATCTCGAACGCGAAGTACTGGAGCTCGGCGCGCAGCGCGCGATCGTGCTCTGCACGCCGGAGCAGCGCGACCTCGCGCAACGCATCGTCGACCGGCTCGGCGCACGTGCCGCCGGGCTGTACGACCGCGCGACGATGCACGTGCCGATCGAGATCGCCCGCGATGCGCAGGCGTTCGCGACATCCTGCGCCGCCGATTGCGCGATCGCGATCGGCGGCGGCTCGACGATCGGCCTGGGCAAGGCGATCGCGCTCGAAAGCTGCCTGCCGATCCTTGCGATACCGACCACGTACGCCGGCAGCGAAATGACGCCGATCTACGGCCTGACCGAAGGCGGCCTCAAGCGCACCGGCACGGATGCACGCGTGCTGCCGAAGACGGTGATCTACGATCCCGAACTCACCGTGACGCTGCCGGTCGAGCTGTCGGTGACGAGCGGCCTCAATGCGATCGCACACGCGGCGGAGGGCCTGTACGCGGACAACGCGAATCCGGTGATGGGCCTCGTCGCCGAGGAAGGCATTCGCGCGCTGGCGCGCGGCCTGCCGGGCGTGCGGCGCGATCCCGCCGATCTCGCCGCGCGCGGCGATGCCCTCTACGGCGCGTGGCTGTGCGGCATGGTGCTCGGCAACGTCGGCATGGCGCTGCACCACAAGCTCTGCCACACGCTCGGCGGCAGCTTCAACCTGCCGCACGCACCGACCCACACGGTCGTGCTGCCGCATGCGCTCGCGTACAACGCGGCGCACGCGCCCGAGGCGATGCAGCGGATCGCCCGCGCGCTCGGGACCAACGACGCCGCGCGCGGCCTCTACGCGCTGGCGCGCGACAACGGCGCGCCGGTGTCGTTGAAGGCGATCGGCATGCAGGCGGCCGATCTCGATCGCGCGGCCGACCTCGCGGCGGCCAACCCGTACTGGAACCCTCGCCCGATCGAACGCGACGGCCTGCGCGCGCTGCTGCAGGACGCCTTCGACGGCAACCTGCCCGGCTCGACCGCGTACTGAGCCGCACATGCGACAAACCCACCAACGAGCCCCGGCGAGACAACCCGCACGAATACCGAACGACGCCATGCGGCGGCGGGCAGGGACCATGCGGCAGCCACGCCTGCGCTCACCCGCCGATCTTGAACGTCGGCATCTGCTGCCCGAGCCGCGCGCCCATTTCCGCACCGAGCGCCTGCAGCGCATTGAACGGCCGGATCATCACCTCGAACTCGACGATCCGGCCGTCGTCGTCGAAGCGGATCATGTCGATTCCCTTCAGCGCCTTGTCGCCGACGCGCGCGCTGAACTCGAGCACGACGCTCCGGCCGTCGTCGCTGACGAACTGGCGGTGATACGCGAAATCTTCGAGGATCGTGATCACCGTACGCAGCGCGATCAACAGCGCAGGCGCCGGCCCGTACGGCTTGAACGCCATCGGTGAACGGAACACGGCATCCGGGTGGACGATCGCCTCCAGCGGCCCGAAGTCCTTGTTCTCGACCATCACGTGCCACGCGTCGAGCGACTTCGCGACAGCGGGATGAACCTGCGTCGTTGCATTCATCTTCGTAGACTCCTGAATCGTCGAACGGAAAGAAAAGCGAATCGGCGTCAAAGCGTCGCGGCCAGCGTCGTACCCTGGTGAATCGCGCGCTTCGCATCGAGCTCGGCGGCTTCGTGCGCGCCGCCGATCACATGAACCTTGCACCCGGCCGCCTCGAGCTGCACGGCGAGTTCGCGCAACGGCTCCTGCCCCGCGCAGATGATCACGTTGTCCACCGGCAGCGTCCGCTCGACGCCGTCGATCGTCACGTGCAGTCCCTCGTCGTCGATGCGCCGGTACGTCACCGCCGACGACATCCCGACGCCGCGCGCCTTCAGCGCCGTGCGATGAATCCAGCCGGTGGTCTTGCCGAGCCCGTCGCCAACCTTCGACGCCTTGCGCTGCAGCAAGTGGACATGACGTGCCGCCGGTTCGGGCCGCGCATGGCCGAGACCGCCCGCGTTCGCATACGTCCGGTCGACACCCCACTCGGCAAAGAACCGCGCCGCGTCGACACGTTCACCGTCGCCGCGATGCACGAGATATTCGGCGACGTCGAAGCCGATGCCGCCGGCGCCGACAATCACCACGTCGCGGCCGACGACCTTGCCGTCGCGCAACACGTCGAGATAACCGAGCACCTTCGGATGGCCGACGCCGTCGATCGGCGGCGTGCGCGGCACGATGCCGGTCGCGATCACCACTTCGTCGAATTCGCCCTGCAGCAGCATCTCGGCGGTCGCGCGCGTATTGACGTGCAGCGTCACGCCGCGCAGTTCGATCTGCCGGCGGAAATAGCGCAGCGTTTCGTTGAACTCTTCCTTGCCGGGCACCTTCTTCGCGATGTTGAACTGACCGCCGATCTCGGCGCCGGCTTCGTACAGCGTCACCGCGTGACCGCGTTCGGCCGCCGTGACCGCGAAGCCGAGGCCCGCCGGCCCGGCGCCGACCACCGCGATCCGCTTGCGCTGCCCGGCGGGTCGGATCACGAGTTCGGTTTCATGGCAGGCGCGCGGATTGACGAGGCAGGACGTGATCCTGCCGCTGAAGGTATGGTCGAGGCACGCCTGGTTGCAGCCGATGCACGTGTTGATTTCGTCCGCGCGCCCTTCCCGCGCCTTGCGAACGAATTCGGCATCGGCAAGGAACGGCCGCGCCATCGACACCATGTCGCAATAACCGTCGGCGAGCAGTTGCTCGGCCACTTCCGGCGTGTTGATCCGGTTGGTCGCGACGAGCGGGATGCCGACCTTGCCCATCAGCTGCCGCGTCACCCACGCATACGCGGCGCGCGGCACCTTGGTCGCGATGGTCGGAATGCGCGCCTCGTGCCAGCCGATGCCGGTATTGAGGATCGTCGCGCCGGCCGCCTCGATCGCCTGCGCGAGGCGGATCACCTCGTCGAGCGTCGAGCCGCCTTCGACGAGATCGAGCATCGACAGCCGGTAGATGACGATGAAGTTCGTGCCGACGCGCTCGCGCACGCGCCGCACGATCTCGACCGCGAAACGGATGCGGTTCTCGTACGCGCCGCCCCATGCGTCGTCGCGATGGTTCGTGCGCGCGGCGATGAATTCGTTGATCAGGTAACCTTCGGACCCCATGATTTCGACGCCGTCGTAGCCCGCATGCTGCGCGAGCGCCGCGCAACGCACGAAATCGGCGATCGTCTCGTCGACTTCGTCGCTGCTCAACGCATGCGGCGTGAACGGGTTGATCGGCGCCTTCAGCGCGCTGGGCGCCGCGAGCGCCGGGTGATACGCGTAGCGTCCGAAATGCAGGATCTGCAGCGCGATCTTGCCGCCCGCCGCGTGCACCGCGCGCGTCACGACACGATGGCGTTCGGCTTCCGCCTCGGTCGTCAGCATCGCGCCGCCCGGCGCCGGACGGCCGCGCTCGTTCGGTGCGAATCCGCCCGTGACGATCAGGCCGGCCTCGCCTCGCGCGCGCTCCGCGTAGAACGCCGCCATCCGCTCGAAACCGTTCGGCGCTTCCTCGAGTCCCACATGCATCGACCCCATCAGCACGCGGTTCCTGAGCGACGTGAAGCCCAGGTCGAGCGGGGTCGTCAAATGCGGATAACGGGATGTCATCGGGGCGTCTCCATTTTTATGCAACAAGTTGCACAGATGGTAGTTCACCGCATCCGTTTATGCAACATGTTGCATAAACAGGATCCCTGGCTTGTACTGTGGCCCCGATATGGCAAGATGCGATTCATTCCGCGGCCTCCTCCGATCCGACATGTCCTTGCCTCACGCCCTCCTCACCGCGCTCGCCGAACGTCCCGGTTCGGGGTCCGAGCTTGCCGACCGCTTCGATCGCTCGATCGGTTATTTCTGGCAGGCGACGCATCAGCAGATCTATCGCGAACTGGGGCGCCTCGAGGAAACGGGCTGGATCGAATCGCTGCCCGCCGAATCGGGCCGTGGCCGCAAGCGTGCCTATCGGATCCTGCCGGCCGGCAAGAAGGAACTGCGACGCTGGATCGCCGAACAGGAAGATCCGACGCCGCTGCGCGAAGCGTTGATGGTGCGCCTGCGTGCGGAAGCGGTGCTCGGCCCGTCGGGCCTCGAGGACGAAATCCGGCGGCGGATCGCGCTTCACCAGGAGAAGCTCGACCTGTACCTGAAGATCGAGGCGCGCGATTTTCCGGAAGGCGCCGACTCGCGCGCGAAACGCTTGCAGCATCTGGTGCTGCAGGCCGGCATCGCGAACGAGCGGTTCTGGGTCGAGTTTTCGCAGGACGCGCTCGACACGCTGCGCTTGCCGAAGGATTGATCCGCTGACGGAACATGGGCGGCGTTCGTCTCGGCGCCGATCGGCATCGCGCTCGCGCAGCGCTTGCGCGGTAACGATGAGCCTGCCGCGGTTCACGCGGCCCCGCTGCCGCAGGCAATCGGCCGCGCGGCCGACGTTGAATCACCGCGCGGCGAATCAGGATCACGCGCCGGGCAGGATCACCACCTTGCCCTTCACCTGCCGGTTCGCCATCCGTGCGATCGCGTCGGCCGCGCCGGCCAGCGACACGCGCTCGGTGATCGCCGGCCGCACCTTGCCGGCCGCGAACCATTCGGCCAGCAGCCGCATGTTCGCGACATGCTGCGCCGGGTCGCGGCGCACCGCATCGCCCCAGAACACGCCGAGAATGTCACGCTCCTTGAGCAGCGCGAGGTTCAGCGCGATCTTCGGAATCTCGCCGGCCGCGAAGCCGACCACGAGGAACCGGCCGCGCCAGGCGGTCGCGCGCAGCGCCGCTTCGCTGTACGCGCCGCCCACCGGATCGTAGACGACGTCGGCACCGCGCCCGCCGGTCAATGCGTCGACGCGCCGACGCAGGTCTTCGGTCGCATAGTCGATCGTCTCGTCGGCCCCCGCTTCACGGCACAACGCGAGCTTGTCCGCGCTCGACGCCGCCGCGATCACGCGCGCGCCGAGCGCCTTCGCGATCTCGATCGCCGCGAGCCCGACCCCGCCCGCCGCGCCCAGCACGAGCAGCGTCTCGCCTGCCTGGAGCCGCGCGCGCTGCTGCAACGCGTGCAGCGACGTGCCGTAGGCGAGCACGAGCGCCGCCCCCTGCTCGAACGCCATGCCCGGCGGCAGCGCGGCGATCTGGTGCACGTCGGCCACGCACTGCTCCGCGAACCCGCCATGCCCGGTGAACGCCACCACCGAATCGCCCGGCCGATACGCGCTCACGCCGTCGCCGACCGCGTCGATCACGCCGGCAAACTCGGCGCCCGGCGAGAACGGCAGCGCCGGCTTCACCTGATACAAGCCCTGGACGATCAACGCGTCGGGAAAATTGAGCGACGCCGCCTTCACCTGGATCCGCACCTGGCCGGCGGCCGGTTCGGGAATCGCGACGTCCTCGATACGCAAACTGTCGATCGGGCCGAATGCGGTACACAACAGGGCTTTCATGCGCTTCTCACTCCTTGCGCGGCGCGGCCGCGCATCGGTACGGTCGGCGGAATGCTCCCGCCCGGCCGGCTTGCGACGAACCGGCGACGGCCGGCAGCACCCGCCCCCGCGATATCGTCCGCATGCCGGAATGTCGGTGACGCAACGTTCAGAACCACGTGTCCCGCATGTCGAGCGTCGTCGTGTCGACGCTCGACAGCAGATCGAGCTGCGCATCCACCTTCGGCAACTCCCAGCGGAAAAAGTATCGGGCCGCCGCACGCTTGCCGTCGTGGAAATCGCCGTCGTGCCCGTGCGCGGCAAGCGTCACGTCGAGCCACAGCCATGCGACGACGAGGTGGCCGAACGCTTCGAGATAGACGCTCGCGTTCGCCAGCCGTGTCCGCGGATCGCCGATCGCGCCGAGCTGCCGCGTGACGTCGCACAGTCGCGTCCAGCGCCGCGCCAGCGCATCGGCCTGCTCGCGCGTGCCGGCATCCAGCGCTCGCGCGCGCTCGACCGTCGCGCCGATCCGCGCATCGAGCGCATGCAGCAGCGCGCCGTCGTCCTGCGCGACCTTGCGGCCCAGCAGGTCGAGCGCCTGGATCCCGTGCGTGCCTTCGTGAATCGGATTCAGCCGGTTGTCCCGGTAGAGCCGCTCGACCGCGTAGTCGCGCGTGTAGCCGTAGCCGCCGTGCACCTGGATCGCGAGGTCGTTCGCGGCGAGACACCACTGCGACGGCCAGCTTTTCGCGATCGGCGTGAGGATGTCGAGCAGGCCCGCGGCCTGGGCGCGCGCGTCCGCGTCGCCGTGCGCGCGTGCTTCATCGACCAGCTTCGCGCAGTACAGGATCAGCGCGAGACCGCCTTCGACATAGGCCTTCTGCGCGAGCAGCATGCGCCGCACGTCCGGATGCTCGACGATTGGCGCCTGCGGCGCGACCGCGTCCTTGCCGGCCGGCCCGAGCGGACGCCCCTGCGGCCGGTTGCGCGCATAGTCGAGCGCGCGCAGATAACCGGTATAGCCGAGCGCCACCGCACCCGCGCCGACGCCGATGCGCGCCTCGTTCATCATGTGGAACATGTAGGCGAGGCCATGGTTCGGCTTGCCGACCAGGTAGCCGATCGCGCCCGCACGCCCTTCCGGACGATAGCGCGTGCCTTCGCCGAAATTCAGCAGGCAGTTGGTCGTGCCGCGATAGCCCATCTTGTGGTTCAGCCCGGCGAGCACGACGTCGTTGTGCTCGCCCCGCGCACGGCCGTCGGCGCCCGGCAGGTACTTCGGCACGATGAACAGCGAGATGCCGCGCGTGCCGGGCTGCAGCCGGCCGTGTTCGTCGGGAATCTTCGCGAGCACGAGGTGCACGATGTTCTCCGCCAGCTCGTGTTCGCCGCCGGAGATCCACATCTTGTTGCCGGTCAGCCGGTAGCGCGGGCCGAGCGGCGAGTCGCCCTCGAAATCCGCCCGCGTCGCGATGTCGGACAACGACGAGCCGGCTTGCGGTTCGGACAGGCACATCGTGCCGAGGAAGCGCCCTTCCAGTTCCGGGCGCGCGAACGCGTCGATCTGCGCGGGGCTGCCGTGCGCGACGAGCAGGTTCGCGTTGGCGACGGTCAGGAACGGATAGGCGGCCGTCGCGATGTTCGCGGCCTGGAAGAACAGGAACGATGCGGCTTCGACCAGCTTCGGCAACCGCATGCCGCCGAGCGCGTCGTCATGCCCCGCGGCGATCAGCCCGGCGTCCGCGAACGCGCGCACGGCCGGCTCGACCTCGGGGATCAGCGTCACGCGCTCGCCGTCGAACTGCGGTTCCTCGCGATCGCCGCGCGCCGCATGCGGCGCGAACAGGTTCTCTGCGATCCGCTCGCTGGTGTCGAGCACCGCGTCGAAGGTCTCGCGACTGTGCTCCGCGAAGCGCGGCAGCGCGGCGAGCGCTTCGGCGTCGAGCCAGTCGTACAGCAGGAACGCGAGATCGCGTCGCGACATCAACAGGCTCATCGTGCTGCCTCCCGGGCGCCGGCTTCGTCAGCCGAATGAAGGGTTCGTGACCGCAAGTTGCTGGCAGGAATTTAGCACGATCGTTCGCAAACGACAACGACGGGCGAGCTAGTCCGCGTACCCGGGATTAAGTCGATCGAGCCGGCGCAGCAATCCCGGCCAGACGAGCGCCCCGGCGCCCATCCCGCGCGTGACCGCGGCGATCTGCTGCCTGATACCGTCGAGAATCGGTTGCGCGATCGGCCGCAGCGCCGCGCCGCCGGCCTGCGCGCGGACCTGGATCATGCACGCGGCCTCGAAGAAGTACATCGCGACGAACGCGTCGGCCGGCGTCGCGCCGACCGTCAAGAGCCCATGATTGCGCAGCATCAGGTTCGTGTTGCCGCCGAGGTCCCGCACAAGGCGCGCCTTCTCGCCCTCGTCGAGCGCAATGCCTTCGTAATCGTGATACCCGAGCGACGCCAGCACGCCGAGCGACTGCTGCGACAGCGGCAGCAAGCCGGCTTCCTGCGCCGATACGGCGACACCGTTGATCGAGTGCGTGTGCATCACGCACAGCGCGTCGTCACGGGCCGCATGCACCGCGCTGTGAATCGTGAAGCCGGCCGGGTTGATCTCGTACGGCGATTCGGACACCTTGCGACCGTCGAGATCGATCTTGACCAGCGACGACGCCGTGATCTCGTCGAACATCATCCCGTACGGGTTGATCAGGACATGATGTTCCGGGCCGGGCACACGCGCCGAGATATGGGTGAACACGAGATCGTCCCAGCCGAACAGCGCGGTCAGGCGATAGGCCGCCGCCAGGTTGACTCGCGCATCCCATTCGGCGGGAGAAACCGCCTGCTGCACACTGACATCGGATGAGGCCACGTCACACTCCTTGTTCAAGGATCGATGCGAACCGGGCCGCGCGAAGCGGCCCGGCGTCGGAGGAATTGTGCGTCAACCCGCCTGCGGCTTCGCGAGCTGATCGGCAATCGGCAGGCTGCGGATGCGCATGCCGGTCGCCGCGAAGATCGCGTTGGTCAGCGCCGGTGCGACGGGCGGCAGGCCCGGCTCGCCGACGCCGCCGAGCGGTGCCGTGAAGTCGTCCGGGGCGACGAGATGCACGCGGATCTCGCGCGGCGCCTCGTTCATTCTCAGCACCTGGAAGCCGTTGAAGTTGCTCTGTTCCGGATGGCCGTCCTTGAACGTGATCTCGCCATGCAGCGCGATGCCGAGCCCCATCACCACCGCCCCCTCGAGCTGCGAGCGCACGCGCTCCGGATTGACCTGAGGCCCGCAGTCGATCGCGATGTCGACGCGCGGCACCGTGATCCTGCCGTCCGCGCCGACCTGCACCTCGCAGACCGCCGCCGTGTACGACACGAAACTGCGATGCGCGGCGATCCCGAGCCCGTGCCCCTTCGGCAGCTTGCGCCCCCAGCCGGCTTCGCGCGCGACCGTCTCGACCACGCGCCGCAGCCGCCCCGTATCGACCGGGTACAGCGCGGGATCCTCGCCGTAGTTCACGTTCTTCACCGTGATGTGCGGCTCGAAGCGCCGCGCGGGCCCGATCAGCGCGAGCAGGAAATCCTTCGGGTCGCGGCCGGCCGCGTGCGCGAGCTCCGACACGAAGCTCTGGATGCCGAACGCATGCGGGATGTTGTAGACCGAGCGAAACCAGCCGATCCGCGTGTGCCCTTCGGCAGCCGGATTCTCGATCCGCACGTTCGGGATCGCGAACGGCAGGTCCGCGATCCCCTGAGCCAGTTCGCCCGGCTGCTCGTGCACGATGTCCGGCTTGAAGGTCGACTGGATCGACGGCGCGACCGTGCGATGCTGCCACGCGACCACCTTCCCCGACGCGTCGATCCCGCCGTCGAACGCTTCGAGCGACACCGCGTGGAAATAGTCGTGCGCGATGTCGTCCTCGCGCGTGAACGTCAGCTTCACGGGCGCGCCGACCGCCTTCGACAGCAGCGCGGCTTCCACCACGTAATCGGGTTTCGACTTGCGGCCGAATCCGCCGCCGAGCAGCGTCACGTTGACCGTCACGCGCTCGGTCGGCAACGCAAGCGCCTTCGCGACCTCGTCGCGGGTGGTCTGCGGCGCCTGCGTGCAGGTCCACACCTCGCAGCGGCCGTCGGCCACGCACGCGACGGCCGCGGGCGGCTCCATCGTCGCGTGGGCGAGATGCGGGATGTAGTACGTCGCACGGACGCGTTTCGCGGCGCCGGCGAGCGCCGCGGCCGCATCGCCGTCGTTGCGGATCACGTCGCCCGGCTGCGCGGCGGCCGCCTCGAGCGCCTTGCGATAGTCGGCCGAGTCGTAGCCCGCGTGGGGCCCGCGCTTCCAGTCGATCTTCAGTTGCGCGCGCGCCTGGATGGCCGTCCACGTGTCGCGTGCGACGACGGCCACGCCGCCGAGCGGCTGGAAGCCGGACGGCAGCGGCGCCGACGCAAGCTGCACGACCTTGACGACGCCCGGCAGTTTCTCGGCCGCCGACGCATCGAATGACGCGACCGTGTCGCCGTAGGCCGGCGGCCGCGCAACGACCGCATACAGCATGCCGTCGAGCCGCGTGTCGATCCCATAGTGCGCACGGCCGCCGACGATGTCGCGCCCGTCGATCAGCGCGGTCTTGCCCTTGCCGATATAGCGGAATTCGGCCGGTGCCTTCAACGCGAGCGTCTTCGTGTCGGGCACCGGCAACGCGGCCGCTTTCGCGGCGAGTTCGCCGAAACCGAGCTTGCGCCCGCCCTTCGTGTCGACGACCTCGTGCACCGATGCCTTGACCTGGCCCACCTCGACGCCCCACTCGGTCGCGGCCGCCTGCTCGAGCATCGTGCGCGCGGCGGCCCCTGCCCGACGCAGCGCGGCGAAACTCTGGCGCAGGCTGCGCGAGCCGTCGGTGTTCTGGTTGCCGTAGCGCGGCTCGTCGCCGACGGCCTGCGCGACCTTCACGCGCGCCCAGTCGGCACCCAGCTCGTCGGCGACCACGAGCGCGACGCTCGTGCGCACGCCCTGTCCCATCTCGGAGCGGATGCAGGTGACGGTCACGGTGCCGTCCGGGGCGATCGCGACGAACAGGTGCGGATCGTCGCGCAGCCCGTGCGGCATCCCGGCGCCGCCGTATTGCGGGTTCGTGCTGACGGGCGGCTGCACCGGTGCCGCGGCCTGCGCGAGCGACGGCACGCCGAACGCGAGCAGCAGCCCGCCGGACGCGAAGCCCAGCAGCAGCGCGCGGCGGCTTTCGTTGTGGACGGAGAGTTCGGGCGCGCTCATGCGGCACCTCCGCGGCGCACGGCCAGGCGGATCGCCGCGCGAATGCGCGTGTAGGTGCCGCAGCGGCAGATGTTGCCGGACATCGCATCGTCGATGTCGGCATCGGTCGGATGGGGATTCGTCTTCAGCAGCGATGCGGCCTGCATGATCTGCCCGGACTGGCAGTAGCCGCATTGCGCGACGTTCAGTTCCTGCCATGCCTGCTGCAGCGGGTGGGTCAGGTCGGTCGACAGTCCCTCGATCGTCGTCACGCGCTTGCCGGAAGCCGCCGCAACGGGCGTGATGCACGACCGGATCGCGACGCCGTCGAGATGAACGGTACACGCGCCGCACAGCGCCATCCCGCAGCCGAACTTGGTGCCGGTGTGGCCGAGCACGTCGCGCAGATACCAGAGCAACGGCATGTCGGGATTGCCGTCGAAGTGTTGCTCGCTACCGTTGACGGTCAGCGTGATCATCGTTCACCTCCTGGTCGAGGCGCCCGCGTCGCACCACGGGTGCCGTGTGGGGATTCGAACGGTGCCGGCCCGGCACCGCCTGGCGGACTGCTTCGCCGGAAGCACCAGCGGCCGACGGGCTATCGGTGCCGATGACGACCGGGTGTTCGACTCCGAGCGAAAGCGGGCGCCCGCGGGTCCCGATTCTGCCCCATGCAAACCGTCACTCAGGCGACGCGACCCTGTCGGGGCTGCCAGAAACGGTGCCCGGGATCGCCGCTGCCCCCGCGCGCGACGTCCGGCCCGGAGGGCTTCGACATGCCCGGGCAGGCGGATTCGTATGGGGATTGAGCCGCGCTCCAACTTTAACCGATGTGCGGCAGCTTCGCGCCGCCGGGCGCTTTCCAGCCGACCGGGTCGAGACCGAACTCGTGCCGCATGGGTTGCGACGGATGACCGGGGATCGGATGCATCGGATCCCCGCATCTGAAACCGGGAGTTTGCCGTGCATTCCGGCCGATGCGGGGCGGGTATCCGCGGAAGTATCCATGCGCGGCGCCGCACCGAGAACGGAGCAGTCCGCTAAGACAGTCTTGAAGAACGCGGCGGGAAAATTCGTTCGGGGTCGCGCAAATGCGAGGATCCGGCCGGCCTGGCGGCCGAACCGGATTCTCGCGCGACGGCAACGAACGGTACGGAAGTACGCTATCGCGCGATCCGGCTCACGGCGAGCGCAACGCCTGCAAGCCCAGCGTGAGCGCGTTGAACGGCATCTCCGTTGCCCCCATCGAAAAACTCGTCGTTTTCGTGGTCACGCCCGGCGTGCGCATCAGCGCGTGAACGATCCGCTCGCTCGCATGGCCGTCGCCATACGGATTGCTCGCGCGCGACATTTCCTCGTAGGCGCTTTCGCTGTCGAACAGGCGCGACGCCTCCCACACGATCCGCTCCTGGTCCGTACCGACGAGCCGTGCGGTGCCGGCCTGGATCGCCTCGGGCCGCTCGGTCGTCTCGCGCGTGACGAGCACCGGCTTGCCGAGCGCCGGCCCTTCTTCCTGAATGCCGCCCGAATCGGTAATGATGAAATGCGCGCGGGACATCAGGAATACGAACGACAGGTATTCCTGCGGTTCGATCAGGTAGATGTTCGGCACGCCGCCGAGCCGCGCTCGCGCCGGCTCCCGCACGTTCGGATTCATGTGCAGCGGATAGACGAACTGCGCGTCGCGATAGCGGCCCGCGAGCGTACAGAGCGCCTCGCAAAAATGCTGGAACGGTTCGCCGAAACTCTCGCGGCGATGCCCCGTGATCAGCACGACGCGCCGCGACGGTTCGAGAAACGGAAAATACGCGGCGACCTTGTCAGACAACGCAGAGGTGCGGTCCAGCATGCGTTTGACCTCGTGCAACGCATCGATCACGGTATTGCCGGTCAGCGAGACGCCGCTGCCCGGCACGCCCTCGCTGAGCAGGTTGTCGCGCGCCTGCCCGGTCGGCGCGAAATGCCACGACGACACCGCATCGGTCACGCGGCGATTCAGCTCCTCCGGCCACGGCGACCAGATGTCGCCGCTGCGCAGCCCGGCCTCCACGTGCCCGACCGGCAGATAGCGGTAGAACGCCGCCAGGCTGACCGCCAGCGTGGTCGTCGTATCGCCGTGCACCAGCACGACGTCCGGACGCAGGTCGTCGAAGACCATGCCGATCGCCTGAAGAATGCCGGTCGTCACGTCGGTCAGCGTCTGGCTTTGCCGCATCAGGTTGAGATCGTAGTCGGGCTTGATGTCGAACAGCGTCAGCACCTGGTCGAGCATTTCCCGATGCTGCGCGGTCACGCATACCCGGGCGTCGACCTCCGCTTGCGCCTTCAGCGCACGCACCAGCGGCGCCATCTTGATGGCCTCCGGCCGAGTCCCGAACACAAGCAAGATCTTCTTCATCGTTATCCTCGTTTAGCCACTTCGCGCGGATGATCCTGCACGTGGCGCGAAGCATGTATTCAGGCGGCACTGCCCATACTCGCGCGGTCGGCACGTAACCGTGCTGCGAGGCAGGCGCGCCGTCCTGTCCGCGCGGTCCCGGCCACGCGAATCGTCGTACTACCGGCGTCCCGTTGCACTGATCAGTCACGTCATGAGTCGTTCCTCGCTGTGTCGAGCGTCACGTCGGTCCGTCACGTCGCTTCCACACCAGCAATATTCAAACCAGCCGCCCCCGCAGCCGCAGCCGGCTCGCGCGACGCACACCGCACATGCGCGGTGCGTTACGGAATGTTTCACAACTGCTACGGGCGTCTCATCGACGAGCCGGCACGACAACGATAAACAGCCGGCCGATCGCGCGATCCGTCTGACGACGTCGTCCGATGAATCGAGAACGCAGGTCGGACGCCCGTCACGCATCGCACCGCGTGCATCTTTCGAAGCGCGTTGCGTCGTCTCGATTCGGCACTTTTGTCTGTGCAGCGCGCGGCGCGCACGCGACCTCCGGCCACGACCATGTGCGCGCGAATTCCCCGACACGCGGCGCGGCTTGCGTCGCACGAATGCATGCGCGGGAAATGTTGCGAATGTGTAACGCAGAGCCGATCGGGAAGATACATCGGAGTCCGGTCTATTCCGCGCGCACGACGGCGGCAACCGTTTCGTCCATCGGGGCAACGCGCGCGCGGCGAGCGACACGCCGCTGCACGTCTCGCAAGGCCACATCGAACAAGGCGGCGACGACTCGTTAGACAAACCGCCCGCCGTGCGAGGTCGGCGAGATGTGTCGCAGGCTGCGTGGCGTCGCATGTCGCGCGACGGCGCTGATTCGTCAGTGAATCAAAACACGTCGCCACGCGCCCGACCCTACGCGCGCCTCGCGCCCGCCTCCTTGCTGCACGGGGCATCGCGGCCCATGGCTCACGCCTTGCTTAATGTCAGACAGGTGCGTCCCGAAGCACTCGCACGGCAGCAGCAGACGGACGGGGACGCCAAAGCAACGAAGCCGGGAAGCGACGCGACGCGTGCGCGGGGGCGAACGACATCCGCCCCGCGCGACGAACGTGCGGCCGCGTCCCATTGACATCCGCGCGATCCACGGGCGCCTTCCGCTCTCATCGGTCGTCGTCGCGGACACCGGGGACCAGGACATGAATAATCCGCGGATGGCGTCACTCTGCGAGCAAGGCGTTCTGCTGCTGATCGTGCTTGCCTTTTCGCTGAGCGTGCGCGACACCGCATCGCAGGCGATCGCCGAGCCGGCGCGGATCATCCTGCCTGCCGCAAACGCCGCGGTCGCGGTTGAACGCGCGGCCCTCGACGGCGCGCGGTTCGCGATCGCCGCGCAGGCTTCGCCCGATGCGAACGCGTCGCTCGAGCCGCCGCCGGCCAGCGCGCCGGGTATCACGCTCGACCCCGACCTGCTGCTGATGCCCTGCGTCGCGTACCTGTGGCTGTTCACGGTGTTGACGTGCATCTACGCCGGACGGCATTACGTGTTCAGCCTCGACCGCCTGTTCAAGCCGCAATGCGCGCCCTACCGGACGATTACCCACGGCGACTGGCCGAGGCTCACGGTGTTCGTCGCCGCCCACAACGAGGAAGCCGTCGTCGTCGATTGCCTGATGGCACTGCTGGCGACGACCTACCCGCGCGACAGGCTGACGATCATTCCGGTCAACGACCGCTCGACCGACAACACCCGTGCGCTGATCGACGAGGTCCGGGCGCTCGCGCCCGACCTCATCCAGCCGTTTCACCGCGAGACCGGCAAACCGGGCAAGGCGGCCGCGCTGAAGGATGCGCTGCGCTACATTCGCGGCGACATCATGGTGGTGTTCGACGCCGACTACCTGCCGCGCCCGGGGCTGCTGAAGGAACTCGTCGCGCCGTTCTTCGATCCGGAAGTCGGCGCGGTGATGGGCCGCGTCGTGCCGCAGAACGCCGACAGCAACCTGCTCGCGCGGCTGCTCGACCTCGAGCGCGCGGGCGGCTACCAGGTCAACCAGCAAGCCCGCAACAACCTCAACCTGGTGCCGCAGTACGGCGGCACGGTCGGCGGCATCCGCAAGGGCGCGCTCGACGCGGTGGGCGGCTGGCGCGACGACACGCTGGCCGAGGACACCGACATGACCTATCGCCTGCTGCTGAGCGACTGGCGCACGGTCTACCTGAATCACGCCGAATGCTATGAGGAAGTGCCGGAACGCTGGGCCGTGCGTGCCCGGCAGTTGACGCGCTGGGCGAAAGGCCACAACCAGACGCTGCTGCGCTATCTGGTTCCGGTACTGCGCAACCCGCTGATCTCGCGGCGCTGCCGGCTGGACGGCGCGTTGCTGCTCGGCGTGTTCGTGATGCCCGCGCTGCTCGCGGTCGCATGGATCGCCGCGCTCACGCTCTACCTGTTCAACGGGGTCAACTCGACGGCGCTCGGCCTGATCGTGTCGCTGTTCGCGCTGTTCTCGTTCAGCACCTTCGGCAACTTCGGCGTGTTCTTCGAGATCGTCGTCGCCGCCCGGCTCGACGGCCGCGCGACGCGGCTGCGGCTCGTACCGGTCAACGTCGTCGGCTTCTGCGTGACGATCGCGGCCGTCGTCTCCGCGTTGTGGGGACTCACGCTCGACGCCGCATTCCGTCGCGAACTGAAGTGGGACAAGACCGAGCGCTTTCGCCGGCAACTGAAACCGGAGCGATGATCGATGACGACCTTCAATGTGTTGGTGCCGGTGGCCGGCGTGCTCAGCCTGCCGTTCCTGCCGATGCTGCATGAGTTGATCCGGCGCAGCGACGTCGCGGCGCTGCCGATCGGCGACGGTCCGTTCGTCGATCAGGCGTTGCTCGCCACGCAATGGCACGACGCGCTGCGCGCGCACGCGGCCGGCGAACCGGCGGCCGATCCGTCCGCCGCACCGCCCTGGCAAGCGCTTGGACTGGCCGTGCAGCACGCCGGCACGATCCACGTCGCGCACGACGAGCATCGCGACGACGTGCTCCATGCCGATCATGCGATCACGCTCGACGGCGGCGCCCGCGCGGCGTACGCGTTCGCCGGCGAACGCATCGACATTCGCGCCGGCGCGACCATCGGCGCGCTTGCGCACGCGCCGCGGATCGACGTCGACGGCGCGGTGCTGCGTGGCGTCGTGGTCGGCGGCACGGTACACCTGCGCGGCGCCGGCGGCTTCGCGTGCCTGTACGGCGAGCCGATCGTCTTCGGCGCGGCACCGAGCGCGCGACCGGTCGGCACGCCAGCCGCGCCGCGCCGCGCGATCTCGCTCGCCCGCCACTTCGCATCGCTCCCGCATCGCTTCCTGCACGGCCGCTACCTGGTGCATTGCGACGTTCGCCTGCCCGCGCACACGGTCGTGCAAGGCAACCTCATCGTCGACGGCACGCTCGTGCTCGGCGAAGGCTGCGTGCTGCGCGGCAGCGTCAAGGCGCATCGCGTCGAACTCGAACGTCATGCGTTGCTGCACGGCGCCGTGTTCGCGCGCGACGACGTGCTGCTCGCGAATGCGAGCTGCATCGACGGGATCGTGTCGGCCGGCGGCCTGCTGCGGCTGACCGGTGCACGCATCGGTGTCGCCGGCCACCCTGTCAGCGCATGTGCGCGCGATGTCTCGGTCGTCGGTCATGCCTGCGTGCATGGCGACCTCGTCGCGTGGCGCAGCGGCTGGTTCCATGCATCCCGTTAAGGAGCGCCTTCATGTCCGATCGCCCTTGCCATCGCGGTCCGCGCGTGCCGGTTGCCACCCTCGCGGTGCTGTGCGGCGTCGCCTTCGGTACGCCACCGGCGCTCGCGGCACTGCCGGACGATGCCGCCGCCGCGCCGCCCGCGCCGTCGCCCGACGTCCCGACCGTCATCACGCCGCGGCCGCGCGACGAATCCACGTTCGTCCGCGTCAGCGCCGACGGCCTGCCGGACGGCGTGCCGCTCGCCGAGTTCACGCCTGACGATACGAACCGGCCGGCCCTGCCCGACGCAATCGTCACACATGTCCAGGCGCCGCAAGAATCGCATACCGAACTGTCGCTCGGCTATTCGAGCGCACACCTGACGCACGGCTACGGCGACTGGTACGGCGTGCATCTGCGTGGCGTCTATCAGGATGGCGGGCGCACCGTGCTCGGCGAACTCGCGCAACTGCACCGCTTCGGCGAGAACACGCAGCTCGGCGCCCTGACCTACGTGCAGGATCTCGGCCCCGACTGGTTCGGCGGCATCGGCTTCGCGGGCACCACGTCGGGGACGATCCTGCCGAGCGCACGCGTCGACCTGTCGATCAATCGCAAGCTATTGTCGGATCGTTCGCTGGTCGTGTCGCTGGGCGCCGGCTACGCATGGAACCGCAGCGGCCATCGCGACCAGCTCTATCACGCCGGCGTGATCTGGTACGCCCTGCCGAAGTGGATCTTCGAGGCAGGCACGAACTACACCGTCGATTCGCCCGGATCGGTAAAGGCGCCGGCCTATTATGGCGCCGTCACCTACGGCGAAGTCGGCAAGAGCGTGATCGTGCTGCGCGGCGGGTTCGGGCGCGAGGCCTACCAGGTCACGGGCTCCGGCTCGCAGATCGCCGATTTCCGCAGCCACGAGATCGACGCGAAATGGCGTTACTGGTTCACGCGCAAGTGGGGCACGCAGCTCGAATTCAATTATTACCACAACCCTTACTACTCGCGGATCGGCGGCGAGCTCAGCGTGTTTTATCGCTGGTAGCCGGGCGGGCGCCATGCAGACGCACCCCGTCCGCCCTCCCGCCGACCGTTCGCTGCGGATTCACGCCCATCCGCAGCGCTGGCTGCTGTCGATCGCCCTGCTGACGCCCTCGCTGTATGCGTTGCTGTGGGTCGGCTTGCCGCTCGCCTGGCGCTACTGGCGCGCGGTGATGGTGTGGGGTGCGCACCAGATCGATCCGGCGCTCCACGTGATCGTGCTCGGCTATCCGCCCGATGCGCCGCGCGTACCGCTGCTGTCGATCGACGTCGCCGCGCGCATGCCGGGCGGCGTGCTGCTGGCCGCCACCGCGGCGCTCTGCGCGATCGGCTTCGCCGCATCCTTCATACGGCACAGGAACTGGCTGCCTGTTGCATATCTGTTACGTATCGCGAGCTTCACCCAGTTGCTGATTTGCGTGTACTTCTGGCTCGCGCCCGGCACGTTTCCGTATGGCCCGTTGCTGCATCTGCGCGACATGTTCGTGCTGCACGGCGCGGCGATCGCGATGATCCCGCTGGTGATGGCGGCGCTGTACTACCCGCTCGATTTCTCGCTGCCACAGAAGGCCGTCGCGTCGATGCTGGTGCTCGGCTACTTCATCGTCGCGCTGCCGTTCGTGATGCTGCTGCACGCGACGATCATTCATCACGGCTCGCTGCTGTTCCTGCCGTTCTGCTATTTCCTGCTTGGCGGACCGCTGCTGATCGGCCTGCTGGTCACGCTCTACACCTACTGCGCAAGCTGGCCCGGCGCGCTGACGAACGGCTCCGATTCCGTCTGCTGATTTCGCCCGCTAATGCGCCGTATCAGCGATGAAACGAATCCATTGCGTTTGCTCCCGTGCCGCACGGTCCATGTCACATGAAGCCAGCAGGACCGGGCCTCCGGGGCGAATGGCACGTTGTTCGCTTCGTTCGATACGTCGCATCGAGTCCTCTCGTCGACGACGACAGCGCGGCATACCGACGTATCTCGTCGGTCCGGCTGCCGTCGACAGGTGCCGCTCGATATCCGACGCACCGGACAGCCGCACACACCTACGGGGCAGGATTGGTCGACCTGGCGGCACGCGCATCACGGCGGCCGCGCGCCCCCATTCCTTGAGCGAGGAGTACACCATGTTGGCAAAGTCAGGCAAGTTCTTGCGGATCCTGTTCGCGTTGTTCGCGCTCGCGTTCGCATTCAGTCCGGGCGGGGTTCAGGCGGCCACCAACCAGCTCATCCTGCTGGTGCCGAATACGCTGACATTGCCCGATCCGCGCGTGTCCGCATGGCTGGACACCGCGCAAGAGGAAGGGCTGCAGATCACGGTGATGACCGACAGCCAGTTCATGGCGGCCGGCGCGTCGCTGTCGCAGTATCCCGGCCTGATCCTGCCCGATCAGGTGCATACGACGGCCGACGACACGCTCGTCACGGCGATCCAGAACTATGCGCTGAACGGCGGCAAGGTGATGCTCGTCTACGATTTCGGCGTGCTGAATTCGGCCGGCTTCTACGTGAGCCCCAAATCCCGTTTCAGCAACATGGTCGGTGTGGACTACGTACTGTATGACCAATTGGGCGGCAACATGATCGGTCTCGGCAACGTAACCGGCATGAGCAGCTGGCTTCGCACGCTCCAGGTGCCTCCCGGCAAGTCGATGACGTGGACCACGACCGCGTCGACCACGACGACCGCCAGCGTCATGGCCGCGGCGAGCACGAACAACACGAAGACGAACAATTCGTCGAAGCAGACGTCCGGCAGCGCGCTCTATCTGTCCGCCAGCCCGTCGAACCCGGGCGGCCTCGCCAACTACAACCACGGTGCGTGGTTCCAGTACGACACGCCGTCCGCAGGCAGCGGCGTACTGAACCAGACGGCCCCGAAGCTGACCGGCGTTGCGAACGGCAAGCTCGTGAAGTCCGGCACCTATAGCGCCAACTCGCTCGTCAGCACGACGGCCGGCACGGCGACCACCGCGCTCGCGTCGACCGCGGCGACGACCACCGACACGCTCGAAGGCATCTCCGGCTACGTGTACGGCTTCCTCACCTATCCGAGCTTCGTCACGCAGGGCACGTACACCGGCACGACGATCCTGACCTCGCCGACGTTCGGGCTGGTATCCGGCTACAACACGTACGGCAACGGCGGCGTGCTGTTCGTCAACCTGCCGCTCGCCTACCTCGACGGCCAGACCGACGGCATGCTGATCCACGGGTACCTGCACTATTTCGGCACGCAGATGCTGAACCTGCCGTCGCTGTCGCCGCTGCCGAAGGCGATGGCCGGGCTGGTGTTCAACTGGCACTTCTGCGCCGGCGACCAGATCCAGCCAGCACTCCAACTGAAGAACCTCGGCGTGTGGAACAACGGCCCGTTCTCGCTCGTGATCACGGCCGGCCCCGACGAAGCGGCCTTCGGCGATGGCAACGGCATCAACCTCGCCAACAACCCGACCGCGCAGAGTCTCGTGAGGTATTTCGTGAGCAAGGGCCATCGCGTCGGCAGCCACGGCGGCTGGATCCATGACTACTGGGGGGCGAACGCCAGCGAAACGAACGCAAGCACGTTCACGCAGTACCTCGTGATGAACCATCAGGCCGTCCAGGCCGCGTCGGGCCAGCCGGATGTCGAATATGCGGCACCGGAAGGCAACACGCCGACCTGGTCGGTCAACTGGCTCGAGAGCAACGGCTTCAACGGGTACTACTTCACCGGCCACACCGGCTCGGCGCCGACCCGCGCATACCGCAACGGCGCGCTGCTGAACCCGGGCCTGTGGGCGTACCCCGTGATGCCGTTCGGCAAGTACGCGACGTTCGAGGAATTCCAGCAGTATGCGGTGCCCACGAGCGACGTGAACAACTGGTACGCAGCCCTGATGAACTTCGTCGTCGCGAACCGTACGAGCCGGCTGATCTACGCGCACCCGCTCGGCGCGTCGTCCTACACGTCGACGCTGTCCGCGATCTTCTCGCAAGCCAATACGCTGAAACTGGCGGGTCAGTTCAAGTGGTACACGATGAGCGACATCACGATCTTCGATCGCGCACGCCTGAACGTCACGTGGTCGGCCACCGACACGGGCAGCGGCTGGGCGTTCGCCGCCAGCCACCCGACCAGCCTCGCGAACATGACCTGGCTGCTGCCCAAGAAGGGCTTCGCACTGCCGGTCATCACGCAAGGCCTCGGCAGCGTCGTCATTACCGACTCGACGTACTGGCTCGTGACCGCGATCAGCGGCACCAGCCTCAAGTTCACCAGCGCCAAGGTGCACTGAGCCGCAACATCGACCTACCCGCCGGCGCGCGACGCGGCCAACGCCGCGCCCGGCGGGATTTGCGCAGGACCACCGCGCAGGAGCCCCCGATCATGAACCGGCCCGCGCTGTTCCCGGCCGCACGCGCACGCGTGGCGGCCGTCGCCCGGCTATGCCGCCTGTGGTGCGTTGCCAGCTGCCTTTCGGCATTCGGCTTCGCGCCGCACGCGAGTGCCGCCGAACTCCAGCTCAACGGACTGTACCAACGCCCCGACGGCGCGATCACCGTGCGCCTGAACGGCGCCGGCATCGATCCTTACTTCGCGGCGAAGGCGCTGCTCGGCGCCGCCGACGCCGGGCTCGATGCCCGTCAGGCCGCACTCGCGTGGATCGCGTGGCTGTTGCCGCGCCAGCGTCCGGACGGCGGCTTCGATCGTTACTGCATGAAGAGCGGCCAGTACAGTCCATGCGCGGAAGCCGACGCCGACGACTCGATGATGGCGACGTGGATCGAATTGCTCTCCCGCTTCGCGCCGCCCGACGGCATGCCCGCCGCCTGGGAACTCAGCCTGAACCGCGCGGGCGCGCATCTGGACACGCTGCTCAGCAAGCCCGCCGGCGTCTATCAGATCTCGTCGACGCTGCACGTCGCGCTGCTGATGGACAACGTCGAGGTACACAGCGCGTTCCAGGCACTCGCCGCGTACTACATGCGGCATGCCGACTACGCGCATGCGGGCCCGTGGAGCCAGCGCGCCGACCGGCTCTCGTCGGCGATCCTGAAGGTGTTCTGGCGCGGCACGCAGTCCGGCTTTCGGGCAAGCACGCAGCGCATCAGCGACACGACTTTCTATCCGGCGAAAGTCGCGCAGATCTTCCCGCTCCTGTCGGGGATTCAAGTTCCCGCCCAATCGAACGAGACGATCTACGCGCAATGGATGCAGAAATACGGCAAGACCTGGCTGCAGCTGGCCGGCAGCGACTATCCATGGGGCTTGATCGCGCTGGTCGCATTCAAGATGAACGACTGGAGCACGGTCGCCTGCTGGCATGCGCGATCGGGCCCGTACCGGCACGGCGCGCACTGGAACGTACTGGAGGAATCCCTTTATCTCGCATTCGAAAGCAGGATGGCCGACCCCGTCGCGCCCGCTCAGTGCGGCTTCACGACGGCAGAGGCAACGGCGACCGCGTCGCGCTGACACAGCGTGCATGCGGTCCAGGAGAATTGACAGGGAAGGAGACGTGTCATGTGTGGCATCGTCGGCGCGGTCGCGCAACGGGACATCGTCCCGATTCTGATCGAAGGTTTGCGCCGCCTTGAATATCGCGGCTACGATTCATGCGGGGTGGCGACGGTCGTCAACGGCCAGGCGCGCCGCGAACGCAGCATGTCGCGCGTCGCCGATCTCGACGCGCACGTGCGCAGCGCCGGCCTGACCGGCAGCACGGGCATCGCCCACACGCGCTGGGCGACCCATGGCGCGCCCGCAACCTGCAACGCGCACCCGATCTTCTCGCGCGACGAGATCGCGCTCGTACACAACGGCATCATCGAGAACCATGAAACGTTGCGCAAGCAACTTTCAGACAAGCACTACGAATTCGACGGTCAGACCGATACCGAGGTCGTCGCCCACCTGATCCACAGCAAGTATCGCGGCGACCTGCTCGCCGCCGTACGCGATGCGACGGCGCAGCTGCACGGCGCCTACGCGATCGCGGTGTTCAGCAAACACGAACCGCAGCGACTCATCGGCGCGCGGGCCGGCTCGCCGCTCGTCGTCGGCGTGAAGGACGGCGAATGCTTTCTTGCGTCCGATGCGCTCGCGCTCGCCGGTATCACCGACCGCTTCATCTTTCTCGAGGAAGGCGACATCGTCGAGTTGACGCCAGGCGGCGTACGCGTGCTCGATCGCACCGGCGCACCGGTCGAACGCGCGATACAAACCGTTTCGTCCGCGCAGGGTGCGGTCGAACTCGGGCCGTACCGGCATTTCATGCAGAAGGAAATTTTCGAGCAACCGCAGGCGGTGGCCGCGACCATCCCGGACGCGGGGTTGTTCGATCCGGCCGTGTTCGGCCCGGATGCCGCGCGAGCGTTCGAGCAGATCGACAACGTGCTGATTCTCGCGTGCGGCACGAGTCACTATTCCGGCCTGACCGCGCGCCGCTGGCTCGAAACGATCGCGCGCATACCCGCACAGGTCGAGATCGCGAGCGAATACCGTTACAGCGACGCGCTCGCGATGCCGAATACCCTGGTGGTCAGCGTGTCGCAGTCCGGCGAGACCGCCGACACGCTCGCCGCGCTCAAGTACGCGCAGGCGCTCGGCCATATCGACACGCTGGCGATCTGCAACGTGCCGACCAGCGCGATGATGCGTCAAACCGGCCTGCGCTTCCTGACGCGGGCCGGCCCGGAAATCGGCGTCGCGTCGACCAAGGCGTTCACGACGCAGCTCGTCGCGCTGTTCATTCTTGCCGTGACGCTCGGGCGGTTGCGCGGCTACGTCGACGACGCGCAGCTCGCGCGGTACACGATGCAGTTGCGACGGCTACCCGGTGCGCTCGAAGACGTGCTCGGACTGGAGCCGCAGATCGAGCGCTGGGCGGCGGAATTCTCGCAGCACGAAAACGCGCTGTTTCTCGGGCGCGGATTGCACTATCCGATCGCGCTCGAAGGGGCGCTGAAGCTGAAGGAGATTTCGTATATCCACGCGGAGGCGTATCCCGCGGGTGAGCTGAAACACGGGCCGCTTGCGCTCGTGACGCACACGATGCCCGTCGCGACGATTGCACCGAACGACGCGCTGCTCGAAAAGCTCAAGTCGAACATGCAGGAAGTGCGGGCGCGTGGCGGGCAGCTTTACGTATTCGCAGACGCCGATACGCGGATCGACAACGGCGAAGGCGTGTCGGTGCTGCGGATGCCGGATTACTACGGGCTGTTGTCGCCGATCCTGCACGTCGTGCCGTTACAGTTGCTCGCGTATCACGCGGCGTGCTTGCGCGGCGCGGATATCGACAAGCCGAGGAATCTGGCGAAATCGGTGACGGTGGAGTGATGGGGGCTGGATTCGGACAATATGCATGAGCCGGCGCGCGAGCATATCTGACGCCCGATCAATCATGGAAGGCGCGGCGCATTCGCGTGGCAACCGGACGGCACATGTGATTGAAATGCAAGGGGAGTTTCTGGGCCACCCTACACGATTCGAATGCGTGACCGACGGCTTAGAAGGCCGCAGTCTATTCTCTTTCGACTTCTAGACTCCGGAGACAGTTGCATCCCGCAGTTCAGGTGATGGAATGAAAAGCCCTAGGCTTCTCCAGCAAAGCTTCCGCCCCGCTGCAGCACCTCTGTCGCACGCAAAAAAGCCCGCGCTCAGCGGGCTTCATCACGACTCGCAGTTCCAAAAGAATCTTCAGTGGCCTGATGTGCAGGCTCCCACTAAACGCCTGCAATGAGAAAAGTCAGATCTCTTCGATCGTAACCTCAGACTTATTCTTCACCGCATCATCAAACGCTTCGACCAGAAGCTCAAACAGATCACGGCCGGTACTAGACACAAAGTAATTACTCATCGAAGTGATATCGGAACTAATATCCTTACCCCAAGGAGGCTGCTTGGATCGATCGTCGTAATCCCATATCACTGCAGTCGGCGGAAATTTCTCCAACTCATTGCGAATTTCCTTCAACTCTTCCAGTGCCTTTTCCACGTGCTCCGGGGGTATACGCCCCTCATAAAACTCCCTCGATACTATGGGATACTTCGTTCCGGGACCGTTAGGCTCCAGCAGTCCCCAGATCGTGGCGAAGAACGAATTGAAGAAGCTCGAAGCACCGACCTCATCGACTATCGACCCTACTCGAACGCCAACTGACATGCGCTACCTCAATATCGTAATATTGCTTGGCTGAATTATACCGTTGCTGCGCGTGGAAATTGACTGAATGACGTTTTGCAACGCGCCACGACTGACTTCCTGACCTCGGATGTCGACGTACAGCGACTGTACCGTATTCTGCGGCAGTTGTTGAGCCCGATAGATCGCCTGATTTGACACGTTATCGATCAGCCTCTCCTGACCGGCCGGCGTCTCAATATTGTAGTTCTTAACTTCCACGCTCGAACCATCCTTGTACCAATCAGGACGTGTACTTCCCTTAGTTCCGTACGGAACCTCCTTCCCGTCCTTGAAGGACCTTTGTTCTTTGTACCCCTCACCCAGCTTCTTGCCAACGTCCTTTTCACTCTGTCTCCATGACGGTCTCTTGGGTTTGGCCGGGACTTTGAGCCCATCACCAGCCGGCTCTGCTTCGGCTGGCTTAACGACCTTTGATCCGTCAGCAACACCTTCAGCGACTTCGGCCCCCTTGGCCGTCGCAGCCCCCGCCTCTGCCACTTCCCCCGTTTTCCCCGCCGCGCTCGCAATCTCTCCCGTTTTCCCGGCGGCATTGGCAACATCAGCGACCTCGCCAGCCTTGCCGGCAACGTTCACTGCCTCTCCAACCTTGCCTGCCACATTTCCGACTTCGCCGACCTTGCCTGCAGCGCCAACCCCGCCGACAAACAAGCCCCCAATGTCGACCGCGCCACGCCCAAGCGCCTCACCGTAGTTGCCTTGGCTCCACGCTTCCATGTATGGTTTCGTAATGCCGTCGACAATCGCTCCCGGATGCTCGTAGATCGCTTGCGCGGTCTTTCCGGCTGAATCCAACGTCTGCGAGTACCCGTGATAGTTGTATAACCCGGTCAGATCAGACAGCCCCTCGGCAGCCTGCGACACTGGTGATAACTTGGCTGCCCCGACTCCTAACCCGACCAAGCCCTTACCCATGTCCCACACCGCGCCGCCGGCTCCCTTAAAGAACCCGCCGACCTGATGCATGACGCCCTTCTCGGGAGGCGGATTAGCATCCCCCACGACGTTCCCGCTCGCATCCACCGAGCTTCCCGGCGCGGGAGCGGTTACGTAAGTGCCTGTACAGTTGCCGGAGTTCATCGTGCACGGGTCACCATCGCGAATAACCGGATGACCGCCCGCGCGAACCGTCGTGCTTCCCTTCGTCGGCTTGGTCTCGCCCCCCACCGTTCCGGAGCGTACCCCGTCGGCTGAACCTGCTTCGTCGCCAGTACACGTCGGAACCACACTCTGATCGAGGACGTACGCCGGCTTCCCGTTGAATCGCACGCTCGGCACGATTCCCGATGACCCGCTCAGATCCGAGATGACCTGATAGGGCACCGGCGGCGTCGAACTGCCCATCGGCGTCTTGCAGACATCAGGCGTGCTACTGACGGCCTTGAAGCTACCGTCCTGTCTCGACGCAATCCGATTGCCCTTGGAGAAATGATCGGACGGTTGCGCCTGATCCTGCGGCTTATAAACGCCAGTTTCAAAGCGCCTTTGAACTGACTTCCCCGCCTCGTCAAATATATCCCGCAGATCGGGACGGTCGCTCCACGGATTCGGGGTATTCCACAGCGCATCCAGATTCTTCACCGCGTCACGGGCCTGCTCGACACTCTGGATGTTGAAGTGCTCGCGGAAAACATCGCCCGCGTCACCGGTAACGGTAATCTCCAACGGTTCAGCCATCTTGCGCTCCCGTCGATCCGACCGAAGTTGCCGGCGAACCTGCAGCAAGTCGCTCCAAGTCGGCATGATTCACAAACCTTGCCTCGAAACGCTGCGCACGCATGGACTTCATCAGCGTCGCGCGCCATACCAACGTCACCATAGGCTTCGCAGCATCCGACACGTCGACAGACAACGTATCGAGCAGCAACGGCGCAAACTTGAGCGACTGGTCGGTGTAGACCCATCCCATCGGTAGATGTCCTGGCAAGGCGATGCGCAGGATCGTATTGCCACGCTCGTCGACGGTCGACCCGGGCGTGCCGGCGGGAACAAGATTCGTCAGCACGATCATCTCGTTACCCTTCAGGTACGGCACCTGCATCAGCGGATGCGCGCCGTTCCAGTACCTGAACCGAAAATCGTCTGGCAAGCCCGGATGGCGCTCAGCGAGCCACTGGTCATCGTAGGTGCCGGCAAGCTCACGCCTCGATCGCCACGCTTTCCCGACGATACCGAAGCCAGCCGGACGCAGTGACGGGTGCGCCTGCCCATTCGAAGATGCTAGCCATGCTTGTATCGAGACAGGTTCACTGCCGGCTTCAATCTGCGGAGCAGCGACCTTCTGCTGCTTCGTCGCAGTAAGGAACCAACGCTCGGCAAACCCCAGACCGATCGGATTGTCTTCGCAGACCGTATGCGCCGCCGGAACGTTATCTTGATCGGGATGTGCAGCCTGCTGTTTGTCATCGAGCCGAGATGACTTCGGCACACGTTTTGAAGCCGGATCCTGCGCGTCGACCCGACACTGGCCGCCCCACGCGTATTCGTAGCGTACAGGCAGCGCTGCGATTGGCTCGGGCGGCGTCAGCCACCAGTCGACGGGACGTACGATGCCGAACGAAGCGATCTTCACGAGTCGATTCATGCCTCGACCAAGCATCGATCGTCGAGCAAAGTACCTTGGGCCGGTCACGGACAGCCTGCGATCCAGCAGGACTTGCGCCGTTGGCACACCCGCGTCGTCGTCGGATCGCATGGGTACCGACACTATTCGAACGCCTGCCACGAAGCGCGGCAACGATCGCCCCTGCGGCGCATGGGCCGTCCCGTTGATCAGTACGTCGCAAAGCGGTTTATATGGCGCGAGATCGCTTTCCTCCGCCACGCTGGACTGATTCGGCTCGCCGTGGAAACGATCTGATGTCGCGAGCGGCATCTGCTCCTGTGCCAGCACCAGCGAGCCATTGCGCAGCTCAAAAGTCTGGCGCAATACAACGGTATGGAACGACGCACCTTCCGGAGCAAACGATTCGAACGCCAATGCCGGGAAAGGCGTGTAATTGGAGAATTCCATCCCCGCTCCCGTCAGTTGACGTCGACATCCTTGCCGTTGATCTGCACCGGCCCCGAGCCCTCGATCAGCAACTGCGTGCCACGTAGCGTGATGTGCCCGTTGGATTCCATGATGAGAACGGCGCTACCGGTCTTCAGCTCGATCCGGTCGCCCGCCGTGATCGTGTACGTCTTGCCAACCATCGAGGTCTTCGACAACCCGACTTCTTCCGCACTGGCAAGCCCCGCCGACGTGTTAACTGCGCCGGCCACCGTCACCTGATAGCCGCCGCCCACTGTCAGCGCTTTTGCGAGCCCCACCGTCTCCGTCGACGTCAGTGCAATCAGGAGATTCTCCATCCCCTCGATCGTCTCGTTCCGGTTGCCGCCGACCGTCAGCGTCTCGTTGTTGCCAACGGTTTCGGTACGATCCACGCCAACGTGAATTGTCTCGTTGTTGTCGACCGTTTCCGTACGATCGTGGCCGACGTGCACCGTCTCATCGTGATCGATGTTCTTGGTGCGGTCGTTACCAACCCAGTGCGACTCGTCGTGCTCGACCTCGATGCGCTGATCCTTCTCGGCGTGAAGCCACACCTCTTCCTCACCCTTCTTGTCCTCGAAGCGGATCGCATTGGCGGTATTGACGTTACCGGTCTTGGTCGAACGCGTCAGAATCCCGCTCTGTGTCGCGTTGGCCGGCAATGCCCACGGTGGCATGTTCTGCGAGTTGTAAACGCGCGACGTCACGAGGGGACGGTCCGGATTTCCATCCAGGAAACTCACGACCACCTCATCCC
The DNA here is from genome assembly GCF_017104685.1 of Burkholderia sp. Tr-20355. Classification (NCBI taxonomy): domain Bacteria; kingdom Pseudomonadati; phylum Pseudomonadota; class Betaproteobacteria; order Burkholderiales; family Burkholderiaceae; genus Burkholderia; species Burkholderia sp. Tr-20355. The sequence continues at coordinate 44,204 of NZ_JAAGPK010000013.1, forward strand.
CGATTCGCGGAATCTGAATCATCCCGAAACCGCTACCCGCCCACGGCTGGCTCACGCGCACCCAGCAGGAGCTGCCTTGGTCGCGTTTGCCGAGACGATCCCAGTGAAACTGCACCTTCACCCGGCCGAGACTATCCGTATAAATCTCCTCGCCCTTCGGACCTACGACGATCGCCGTCTGCGGCCCGACGATCGTCGGACGCTCGCCCTCGAACGCCGGACGGTACGGAATTTTCTTGCGAATGCAGGTGAAGCTGCACGAGTACGCCGAACTCCCCTCACCGGGCTCATAGTTGTTCGTGCCGGTGTGTGACACAGTCAGCAACAGGAATTGCCGGTCTTCCTGTTTGGTGCTGGCGTGATCGTAGTGGTCGTCCAGCTCGAAGTATCGGCACGGCATCATCCGCCGCCCCGTCGTCACCCCGACGAACGTTTTGCTGTGTGCAGCCAGCGCCTCCGTCCTGAAGCGCGTAAGCTCTTCCCCGCGATCGCTGTCAGCGAAACCATGCTCGCCGAGATAGTCGTAGATCTCGTAGGACGGTACGTCGCCTTGATTGACTTCGGTGCCGCCCGACACGAATCGCCGGGCATGGGGAATTTTGTAGTCGAAAGTTTTCAGTCCGACCGTGTCTGGTGCAAGCTGACGCTGCGCTTGAAATGACGTGATGACGGCAAGATTGTCCATCGCCTCGCCCTGGTTGTATTGCAGCGACGGACTGCGCCCGTCGATCGGCTTTGCGGTCACCGAGTTATCGGCAATGATCAGCTTGTGTCCATCCTTCGCATGCTCGAAGTAATAGAACAGGCCATCCTCCCGCATCAGCCGTTCGACAAAGGCGAGATCGGTTTCTCTGTACTGGGTGCAATAGCTGCGATTCCGTGTTCCCTTCGAGAGCCGGAACTCGAACGATGCGAGCTTGCCGTATTCGCGGAACACGCGTGAGAGGATCTCCTCGGTGTTCTCTTCCTGGAAAATTCGAATGTCCTGTCGGCGAGAGAGCATCCAGAGCCACGGCAGAATCGTTGCGCTATACATCGCAAAGCCACCATCCGTATCCAGATGCGAAAACGCTGCGACGTATCCGTGGAAGTAACGTTCTTCAGAGCTGGCGAGTGCATCGGTCAACTGTAACGTGATTGTCACCGGTTGGCCGATCAGTTTCTTCAACTCGATATTTTTGTCCTGTGACGCGAGCCGGACATGCATCTCGAAATTTTGAGATAACCCCTCGGTACAATGGAAATCGACGAGTACGAGATCCGATCGACCTTTCAGCGGGGTTTCGATCGTAAACAGGCGATTGCTCTGGAGCTGGAAGAAGCTCGCAATTTCTGACATTTGCATATGTAGCCTCGGAATCTCTCGGCGGAGGGGCATTTTTTGTCTGCGCGGCCATTCTAATATGTCTGCGCGTCATTTGGACTAGATGCCGCCCCCGAAAAACGGGGACCGATTATCTCGGACTGTTGACTATCTGCAGCGAATGGACCACTTGCTGTCACATTACGAACGTGAAGTCGGACTGCTTGCGCGCAGTCTGGCAGATTTCGCTCGACGCTTTCCGAAGATTGCAGCACGCCTCGGCATGACTGGCGGTCACGTCGAAGACCTGCACGTCGATAGAATGGTACAGACGTTCGCACTACTAGCCGCTCGTGTTGACGCGAAGCTTGACGACGATTACCCGCAATTCACCGAGGCCATTCTCGAAATTGCCTATCCGCAGTATCTGCGCCCGGTCCCGTCATGCGCGGTTGCGTCGTTCAACCCGTCGGTTCTGTTCGGCCAGCTTACCGAACCGCTGACGATTGCGCGCGGCACGATGCTGGACGCCAACGCCGCACCATGTCGCTTCCGTACCGTCTACGACGTCACGTTGTCGCCATTGCGCATTCACTCGGCTCGCTATTCACCTGCGACACTTGCACCGGCAGCGGCGCGCATCCCGGCGGATGTGACGGGGATCATTTCGATTACCTTTGCAAGCGAATCCGCGTCGCAAGCATTCGACGATACCATTCCGTCCGCCCCGGTTAGGGTGCATTTGACCGGAGAGCGACCGCTCGTCGCCGCGCTTTTCGATACGCTGTTGCTTCGCGCATCGAGCGGCTATGTGGAAGTGGATGAAAGTGGACGCTGGATCAGCTTGTCGAAAGTGCCGATCGAGCCAGCCGGTTTCGCCGATGACGAGCGATTGTTACCCAGCCCAGACGACACGAGCGCGCGATCGTTCCGGGATCTGGTCGAGTATTTCGCCTTCCCCGAGAAGTTCGATTTCATCGACATCGACCTGGATCGCATTCATCGCACCGCACGTTCCGCTGCAGCGCGACGGCTGACGCTTCACATCGCCGTGCGAGGCACGGCGGCCGATTCCGCTACCGCTCAGATCCTGGCGACGCTGAACACCAGCACATTCCGTTTGTTTTGCACGCCGATCGTCAACTTGTTCGAACGAGCCGCAACGCCTATCCAGCTTACCAGCAGCAATGACGCATATCCGATCACCCCGATCCCGTTGGCAACCGGCGTCCCGCTGAGCTTTTACTCGGTTGAAGCCGTTTATCTGGGTGAGCGCACGAAATCGGAGGAAGGCAAGGCACCCGTCGCTTCACACGCCCCACCGCGTACACAGGTGCGGCCGTATCGTGCATTCAGTCATGCGCGGCCGACGGATTCGTCCGCCGTCTATTGGTTGGCCTGCGAAGATCAGGAAGCCACACGGGACAGCGCGCTTACGGCACCGCTACTGGCATTGGTCGACTTGAAGGGCCAAACCGCCTATCCACGATATCCTCAGGTCGATATCGATGTGCTGGCGACAAACGGAGAGATGCCGTCCCGGTTGCCAATCGGCGCCCCGGATAGCGATCTTTTGTACGAGGGTTCGGCACTGGCGTGCCCGATCGCGCTACTCTCTCGCCCCACCTTGCCGGCTGCCTTGCCGCGTGGCGGTGCACTTTGGCGCGTCCTGTCGGCATTGACGCCGCATCCGCTCGACCTGACGCAAACCGGACTACCCGCGCTGAAGGCGCTTCTCCGTTTCCATGCCCCGCGTTCCAGCGTGGTTGCTCAACGTTGCATCGACGCGATCGTCTCCCTCGACTACAAACCGACGATCAAGTGGATGTCTCTCGACAACCCGTTCCCGTCATTTGTTCGCGGTGTGGAGATCCTGCTTTCGTTCTCCGAGGCCGCGACACGTGATGTCAGCCTGTATCGATTCTCGGCTGTGATGGACCGGTTCTTCGGGCCGTACGCGCAGTCAAACAGCTACGTTCAACTTGTCGTGTTATCCGCCGAGAACGGCAACGAGCTTTTGCGGTGCGCTCCACGCCCCGGGACGCAACCGCTGATATAGATCAGTGGACGTAGCCAGCGAGAATTCCAACCCCACCGCCGAAGCCTTTACCGTCCGGGTTCAGTCCGGCATTGACACCCGCCATGATCAAGAGCGCCTTTGCCCGTTGTATCACCCATTCGAACAGCATGGGGTTAATCGTAAGCTGGCTTATGGCGAGCGATAGCAATGCCGGATTGATGCCAAGCAACATGACCGACCCACCGCCGCCAGCCAGTAGGATTTCAGCACTTCCGTCAAGATAAACGGCACCACCCTGAAAATCGGAATGCTCGAGTTCCGCCCCGGAGAAGGCCGATGTCATGTAGATCCAGCCGATGCTAGGAAACGCCTCTGCCGAACCACTTCCGCCGACAGATTTCCCCTTGATTGCGAACTTAGGCAACCGAACTTTCGGAATCTTGACGCCGACACCCCAACCGACACCAAGGCCCCCATACCAGAATCGCTGAAACTGTCCCGCTGGATTCTTCAACAAAATTTCACCGCCCGAACCCGTAACGAATTCGATACTCGCACCGAACGTCGAGCCAGTCTGGTACTCCCATTGACTACGTCGCAAGAAAGACATGGACTTATTCCAGAAGGTCAAGGCCGAGGGAAACTGAAGAAACCGCCTATCACTGCACTGACACCAAAGAAACCCAGGAAGATCGGTACCGTCCAGATCGCCAGGAATCGATCCAGGGTCGCAGACGTCTTGGGCGAAGACGCGAGATAGCGCACTTGCACAGCGTCACCCACTTTCATGCCGAACACGAGACCGCCTTGAGCGTATGAGATGTGCTCGCCGACGGAGGTCACAAACGCAATTTCCGGATGACTACTGCCGGCATTTAACGCAACGACCTCCCCATTCGCAACTTCAGATTTCCTGAGAAAGGCCCGCGTATCAACGATCGAATAGGCCATGCCTGCGAGTAGGGCCACACCAAGCAGGCAGAAGAACACCGCTTTCATCGCATCAGCTGACTTCGTCATGTTCGTTTATTTACCTCGATTCATGGCTGACGTCTCATCCACCGGGATGACTGATTTTACAGCCCGAGTCTATCGAATCACACAACCGGCATGCCCGACAAAAATGACCTTGCGCATTCTCGTATCATGTACGCGACGGCAAATTCATGAACCCGCACACGATGGCGAACACACCCATGGTGGTAAAAACGATCGACGAATTCCAAATTGCAACAAAAACGTTCATCGTTGCACTGCCACCGGGATCGTCGGCCTGGTATCGCACTTCGACTCGCTGCCCCAGCTCCGCTTTCGTGACAATCCCGCCCTGCGGATACGAAATCTGCTGCCCTGTCTTGGTGGTGAATTAAATCTCGGGATGGTATCCGCCGGCATTGAGCTTAACAACGAGGCCCGGCACCACAATCGATGTTCGAAGAAACTCTCTAGTCGACTGTGCGCTGATTACAGCGGCGACAAGAAAGCCCACCCCAATCACCATGGCGCTGATGCCCTTAAACATGACGCTCTCGCTTACATTTCTGACGATTGTTCGGGTGCTCAATGCTGACCGTGTCAGCTGTTCAAATTGAACCGGCCAGCCTTCCGTAGACAGCGAGCGAGGTTCGATAAGCCGGCTGTCGTGCGGCAAGTGGAATTGGACCAGAGTGCCGAGGTGCGGCTCTTCGCATCTATGGTCACATCGATAGGTATTAGAAGTCAGGCGACCAGGCATCCACGCCTCGATCACGTCGTGCGACCCGCTCGGCATTTCAGCCTACGGCGCCATCAAAGTGAGCGTTTGTCAGTGAGGGCAGCTGGTCCACCTGGATTGGTTGCGATCCGGGTTGACTACAAACACCTGCATGCTGCCACACAAGCAGGCCGACAGAGGACGGCGAAGTTGGAAATATCCGCTAACGCGATAACTTGACTGGCCCGCCCTACACGATTCGAACGTGTGACCTACGGCTTAGAAGGCCGTTGCTCTATCCAACTGAGCTAAGGGCGGTCGGGGAGAAAAGACACGGCCTGCCACGGACCGCATTCCGCGCCGGGCTTTCGAGCAGCTGCGACAACCGCGCCGCCAGACTCAAAGCCCCGAAACAAAACGGGCCCGGTACGAAACCGAGCCCGAAATTATACCCGATCATCGCGCCACATCACGCGAAGCGAGCCATCACCGCGTCAAACCGGCTGCGGATGCAGCATGAACCAGCCGAGACAGAACACGCCGGCGATCACGCAATACACGCCGAACGACGCGAGCCGGCCGCGCCCTTCGAAATAGCGCATCAGGAATCGCACGCTCAGGTACGCGGCGATCGCCGTCAGCACGCCGCCGAGCAGCGCGTCGGCGAGCTGGTCGCGCGCATGGAACAGCTTCGGCAGCTCGAGCACGCCCGCCGCGAAGATGATCGGCGTGCCGAGCAGGAACGAGAATTCCGCCGCCTTCTCGGCCGTCAACCCGGCCGCATTGCCGGCGATCATCGTCAGCCCGCTGCGCGAGAAACCCGGAATCAGCGCGCCGATCTGCGCGAGACCCACGAAGAACGCCTGCTTGAACGTCATCTTCTCGGGCGCCTGGTGCGCGCGGCTGCGCTGGATGCGATCGCCGAGCCACAGCAGCACGCCGTTCACGATCAGCGCGATCGCCACGATCCGCAGGTCATGAAACACGCGTTCGATACGCTTCTCGAGCAGCAGCCCGACGATGCCGGTCGGGATCGTCCCGATGATGAGCGCCCACATCAGGTGGCCGTCGTCGTTCTTGCGGCCGCCGAGCTGCGCGAAGAAGCCGCCGATCAGCGCGATCCAGCGCGCGCGGAAGTACCACAGCAGCGCGAGCGCGGTGCCGAGGTGCAGCGCCACGAGGAACGGCAGCAGTTGCGGCGCGTGCTTGTCGATATGCATGCCGAACAGCGCCGGCACGAGCAACGTATGGCCGAGGCTGCTGACGGGGAAGAGTTCGGTGACGCCCTGCAGGACGCTCAGGAATACCAGAAACCAGAGGCTCACGCGTCGGTCCTTTTAGTCGAGATTAAGCGGGGAGAAAGACGGACGACGCGATGCGCGTCCGAAAAACGCGCCCCGATTATGCCGAGCCAGGATTACCGCGCCAAGGCATTTGGCAGGTTATTGCGGCAATGCACACAAACGCTTGCAATTTGTAAGGGCCCAGAAAGCAAAAAGCCCGCCATTTGCATGGCGGGCCTGTCGACTTCGGCAGGAATTGCCGTCAGCGGCCGAGCTGATAGAAAAATAATACCGTGCTGCCAGTGAACATGCCGAACAGTGCGATACCCATTGCCATTGCCAGATCCATGGCCCCCTCCACGAAGTGTCATGACCCGGCAACATCACCGGTTTAGAGGCATTATCCCGACCGTTGACAATGTTAAAAACTCGCAATTTCCCGAGAAGGGTTTTCCCCGAGCAGCCGCGGCCCGATAATGGAACGCGCGTTGCTCCGTCCACCCGCCCAACCCGATTCGCCATGCCGATCTTCCAGCAACACGATATCCACGAACTTCACGCCGGCCCGTCGCTCGTCCGGGTCGCTCCGCAATTCGGCGGCCGCCTGCTGTCCTGGCACGTCGACGGCGAACCGGTCATCTTCTGGCCGGAAACGGCCGACTGGAGCAACCTCGCACGCGTGCGCGGCGGCAATCCGCTGCTGTTTCCGTTCCTCGGCCGCCACCGCGTCGACGGGGAACTCGGCCGCTGGCGCGACGCCGCCGGCGTGGTCCGCGATCTGCCGATGCACGGCTTCGCGCGCGACCTGCCGTTCGACGCGCATCCGTCCGCCGACGGTGCCGCGCTGTCGATGACGCTCGACGCGAACGACGCCCTGCACGCGAGCTACCCGTTCGACTTCCGGTTCGAGACGACCTACCGGCTGGCCGACGCGCATACGCTCGACGTCGCGCTGACGACGACCAACCGCGGCGACACGCCGCTGCCCTACTACGCCGGCCATCATTTCTATTTCGCGCTGCCGCATGGCGAACGCGCGGAAACCACCCTCGAACTGCCGCCGACCCGCAGCTGCCAGCAGCGTCCGGACGGCTCGATCAGCCCGCTCGAACCCGGCGAAGCCCGCTACCGCCTCGACAATCCGGACATCCTCGACCGCTTCCACTGCCTCGACGGCGAACCGTCCGCGCCGGTGCGCATCGTGATGCCGGGCCGCGGCCGCACGATCGAGATCGCGCTCGACGCGCCGGGCTCGATCCCCTGGTACGCAGTCACGACCTGGACCGAAAAGCCGGATTCCGACTTCTACTGCGTGGAGCCGTGGCTCGGCCTGCCCGATGCGATCCACAACGGCCTCGGGCTGCGCATGCTTGCGCCGGGCGCGACCGAAACGGCCGCGCTGCGCATTCGCGTGCGGCCGCTCGCCGGCTGATCGGCGCGCCGAACGGGCGCGCAAGGGCCCCGGCAGCGGCACGAAACTGCGGTGCTCGGGTCGAACCCGTTAAAATCGGACGTTTTGTGTTGCCTGCCGCGTCACGCGCGGCGGGGTTTTGCGAGGTTCAATGTTCGGAACAACAACGAAGCGACTCTTCGCGGCCGCCTGCGCGGCCCTGCTCGTCGCGTGCGGCTCCGCGCCCGTCGGCCCCGGGTTCTATCGCGTCGAGCGTGGCGACACGCTCTACAAGATCGCGCGCGACAACCGCACGTCGGTACAAAACATCGTGCGCTGGAACCAGATGGCGAACCCCGATGCGATCGAAGTCGGTCAAGTGCTGCGCGTCGCGCCGCCGCCCGGCACGGCCACCGCATCGACGCCGTCGACCACCGGCACCGGCAGCGCGGGACGCGCCCGCCCGGCCCCTTCCGCGCCGGTCGAATCGGCCGTGAAACCGGCCACGAGCATCGCGCTGGTCTGGCCGGCGGCCGGCAACGTGGTGCGCACGTTCGACGGCTCGAAATCGAAGGGGATCGACATCGCGAACGCGCCGGGCACGCCGGTGGTCGCGGCCGCGCCGGGTGTCGTGGTCTATGCCGGCAACGGGCTGCGCGGCTACGGCAACCTGATCATCCTGAAGCACAACGCCGACTACCTGACCGCCTACGCGCACAACCGCGCGCTGCTGGTGAAGGAAGGCCAGTCGGTCACGCAGGGGCAGTCGATCGCGGAGATGGGCAACAGCGACAGCGATCGCGTCGCGCTGCATTTCGAGCTGCGCTACGGCGGCCGGTCGATCGACCCGTCTCGTTACCTGCCGGCCCGCTGAGCGACCAACGGACGACACGCGATGCCGGCGCGCATCGCGTGCCGTCGCGGCGAAAAACGGGAATGGTCGAGTCAGCGCTTGCGCAGACGTCCGGTGAAACGGCCGGACAACGGATCGACGTGACTGGCAAACGCCACCAGCGCACCGATTCCGATCAGGCTGAACCCCGCAGCTATCAGAAGCAAATCCATGGTCACATCACTGTTTTGTCGTGATCTTATGCGTCATTCCGGAATCGTGCACCGAGCGTCGGCCGTTGGACGAGCCCGAGCATTCCCTATCAGCAGACCCCATTGTGGATTCGTCTGCGTGAAAACCTGATGTAAGCCGTGCGCCCGACGCCACGATCGACACCCAGGAGACAATCGATGCTGCCCGCCGCCGACCGCTACGACGACCTGCTCTCCCGCTTCCAGTGGAACATTCCGGCGCGCTACAACATCGGCGTGGACGTCTGCGACAAATGGGCCGACGGCAGCGGACGCCTCGCGCTGATCTACGAAACGGCGCAAGGCGACGTGTTTCGGATGACGTTCGACGATCTGAAGAATGCCTCTAACCGTTTCGCGAACAGCCTCGCGCGTGCGGGCCTGCAACGCGGCGACCGGATCGGCATCTTTCTCGCGCAGGGTCCCGAAACGGCTGTCGCGCATCTCGCGGCGTACAAGCTCGGCGCGATCGCGGTGCCGCTCTTCACGCTGTTCGGCGTCGATGCACTCGAATACCGGCTCGCGAACAGCGGGGCCGCCGCGCTCGTCACCGACGCGGCCGGCTACGCGAAAATCGCGCCGCTGCGCGCGCAGCTGCCCACGCTGCGTACCGTCTACTGCGTCGGCGACGATGCGCCCGACGCGCCGGGCGTGCTGCGTTACGACGCGGCGCTCGCCGCCGAAACGCCGGAGTTCGTGCCGGCCGATACGGCCGCCGACGATCCGGCGGTGATCATCTACACATCCGGCACGACGGGCAAACCGAAAGGCGCGCTGCACGCCCATCGCGTGCTGCTCGGCCACCTGCCCGGTGTCGAGATGTCGCAGCAATGCTTCCCGCGCGATGCACGCCTGTTCTGGACGCCGGCCGACTGGGCATGGATCGGCGGCCTGCTCGACGTGCTGCTGCCGTCGTGGCATCACGGCGTGCCGGTGCTCGCGCGCCGCTTCGAGAAGTTCGACGGCGACGCGGCGTTTGCGTTGATGGCGCGGCACGGCGTCACGCACGCATTCCTGCCGCCCACCGCGCTGAAGCTGATGCGCACCGTAGCGGCTCCGCGCGAACGCCATGCGCTGTCGCTGAAATCGGTCGCGAGCGGCGGCGAATCGCTCGGCACCGAACTGACGACCTGGGGGCGCGACGCGCTCGGCGTGACGATCAACGAGTTCTACGGGCAAACCGAGTGCAACATGGTGCTGTCGTCCTGCGCGGCGCTGTTCGACGCGCGGCCCGGCGCCATCGGCAAGGCGGTACCCGGTCATGCGGTCGCGATCGTCGACGCGGACGGCACGCCGCTGCCGCCGGGCGTCGAAGGTCGCATCGCGGTACGCCGCCCCGACCCGGTGATGCTCCTCGAATACTGGCGCAACCCGGATGCGACGCGCGACAAGTTCGCGGGCGACTACCTGCTGACCGGCGATACGGGCACGCTCGACGCCGACGGTTTCGTGCGCTTCGTCGGCCGCGACGACGACGTCATCACGAGCGCCGGCTACCGGATCGGCCCGGGGCCGATCGAGGACTGCCTGCTCACGCATCCGGCGGTGCGAATGGCGGCCGTCGTCGGCGTGCCCGACGCGACGCGCACCGAGATCGTCAAGGCGTTCGTCGTGCTGAACCCCGGTCACGTCGGTGACGACACGCTCGTCCTCGCGCTGCAGGCCCACGTGCGCACGCGGCTCGCCGCACACGAATACCCGCGCGCGATCGCGTTCGTCGACAGCCTGCCGATGACCGCGACCGGCAAGATCGTGCGCCGCGCGTTGCGCGACGCATAGGCCGCTCACCTCCGGCTCGGCCCGTGCGGCCGGATGGTTTATAGTGGCGCCACGCAGTTTTTCCAAGAAAACGATGTCCTCAGATCAGCCATCCGCCGCGGGCGCGTCGCACAGCCCGCTCTACGCCAAACTCCTCGGCGAAACCGCGAAGATCGACTGGTGCGATCTCGAACGCTTCTTCGCGCAGGGCAAGCTGCTGTCCGTCGCGCGCGACCTCGATCTCGTCAGCGTCGCGGAAGCCGTCGCCAGCGACGATGCCGAACAGGTCACGCGCTGGCTGTCGGCCGGTCTCGTCGCGCGCATGCCCGCCGAGACCGCCGCCGACTACGCGGCGCGCAACCCGGAGCTGTGGGCGGTCGTCGTCTCGCCGTGGGTCTGCGTGCAGGAACGCGCCTGACGCGTTCGCCATGTCCGAATCCGCGTTAGCGCACGGAGCCGGCGCCGGTTCGGCCACCGTCACGCATCGGCGCGTCCTCGCGCTCGCCTTCCCGATCGTCCTGGCGAACCTGACCCAGCCGATCCTCGGCGCCGTCGACACGGCCGTCGCCGGCCACCTCGACGGCGCGCAGTATCTCGGCGGCGTCGCACTCGGCGGGCTGTTCTTCAATTTCGTGTTCTGGGGTTTCGGCTTCCTGCGGATGGGGACGACCGGCCTCGTCGCACAGGCGCATGGCGCCGGGGACACCGCCGGTATTCGCCTGAACCTGCTGCGCGCGCTGATCGTCGCGTTCGCGCTCGGTGGCACCGTGCTCGCGCTGCAGGTGCCGCTGCTGTCGTTCGCACTGTCCGCGCTCGGCGGCAGCGACGCCGTCCGCGCGACGGCGCTCGCGTACAGTCATGCGCGGATCTGGAGCGCGCCATTCGCGCTCGCGAACTACGTCGTGCTCGGCTATCTGCTCGGCGTACAGCGTGTGCGGCTGGCGCTGGTCGCGCAGGTGTTCATCAACGCGGTGAACATCGGTGCCGTCCTGCTCTATGTGTACGGCTTCGGTTGGGGCATCGCCGGCATCGGCGCCGCGACCGCCACCGCGGACGCTTGCGGCTTCGCGCTCGGTGCGTGGATGCTGTGGCGGTTGCGCCCACGCGGCCTTGCGCCGATCGCGGTACGCGCACTTGCCGAGCGCGCCGCGCTCAAGCGCCTGGTTGCGCTCAATCGCGACATCTTCCTGCGTACGCTGTGCCTGCTCGGCGCGTTCGGCTGGTTCGCGCACCTCGGCGCAAGACAAGGCGACGCGACGCTCGCGGCAAACGCGCTGCTGCTGAATTTCCAGACCTTCATGGCTTATGGCCTCGACGGCTTCGCGCATGCGGCCGAGGCGCTCGTCGGTGCGGCCGCCGGGGCGCGCGACCGCCGCGCCTTTCGGCAGGCCGTGCGCGTCACGCTGCTCTGGTCGGCGCTCGGCGCGCTGCTGTTCGCGCTCGCCTACTGGGCGGCGGGCGGCTGGATCGTCGCGCGCCTAACCGACCAGGCCGAGATCCGCGCCGTCGCGTTGCGCTATCTGCCGTGGGCTGCGATCTCGCCGATCGTGTCGGTCTGGGGCTTCCTGCTCGATGGCGTCTTCATCGGCGCGACGCAAACGCGATCGCTGATGCGCGCGATGGTCGTGTCGCTCTCGATCTTCATTGTTGCCACGTTCGCGGCCGTCGGCACGTTCGGCAATCACGGTCTGTGGTTCGCGCTGCTGCTGTTCATGGCCGCGCGCGGCGCGACGCTCGCGCGTTACCTGCCCGGGCTGCTGCGGCGCATCGGCGCCGACGCGCACGCCGCGTCCGCCGCCCGCGCGTGACGGCGAACCCTGTCGTTACTGCGTCGGTTTCGGCGGCGGCGCGTCGAGCATCGACGGCGGCGTCATGTCGGTCGGCACGCCGTGATAGTCGGCCGGGTCTTCCGGCGGGTGGCCGCGACGGGCCTGGCGAGGATCGCTGGTGCAGGCGGCAAGCAGGGATGCGGCCAGCACGGCCAGCATGAAACGGGTCATCGGGTGTGGCTCCGGAAAACGGTGCGCCCATCGCGCGCCGGGACCGCGCCGAGTCTAGCGGAAATCCGGTTTCAGGGTCGTGCCGCGCATGTCCTACTATGTACGCATGGCGCTGTGCCGTGGAAAGGAGGCTGCCATGTCGTCTGAAGAAATTGCGGGCCTGATCGGCCTGTTCATTGGCCTGATGGTGCTGGTCGCGCTGTCGTACTTCGAGTCGCGCGAATACAAGCGCAGCCATGGCGGCGAAGGGATGATCCACCATTGGATGGCGGAACATCACCTGCTCGACTGGCGGCGCAAGCACTGAGCGAGCCGCCCCGCAGTCCGGCCCGTATCGACGATCCGGGCCGTCCTGAAACGTGCCATCCCGTGGCACGCCGGCAATCGCATACCGCGGAAATTATCAGGGCCGAATGCACGAACGCCGTCGCCTGACCAATGGCGCGCGACGGCGTTCGCTTGCGTGCATCCGGAGCGGGCGCGCCACGGTTCGGACGGTTCAGCCCAGGAAGTGGCGGGCGTAGCGCGAGTTGATGTCGGACAGGCGGAACAGCGTCAGGAAATCCGCGCAGTTGAAGTCGGGATCCCAGGCCGGGGCGCCGCAAATCTTCGCGCCGAGACGCAGGTAGCCCTTGATCAGCGGCGGCGGTGCGACCACGGTGCCCGTCTGCAGTTCGTCGACCGGCAGCGCCGTGTGCGGGAACGCGCGGTACTCGGGCGCCGTCAGCGATCCTGCCGACAGCGACTGGTACAGGTTCGCCGCATAGTGGCCGCCATCGGCCATCGACACGCTCGCGCAGCCGAGCATCGTCTCGTAGCCGTTCTGCATCATGTACGCGCCGAGACCGCCCCACAGCGCCATGATGACTGCGCCGCTGCGGTAGTCGCTGTGCACGCACGAGCGGCCGACCTCGACCATCTTGCCGCGCAGGTGCGTGAGGCGCGACAGGTCGAATTCGCCCTCGGCATACAGGCGGCCGACCCGCGCCGCCTGGTGTGGCGGCAGCACGCGGTACGTGCCGACGACTTTCAGCGTGTCGAGATCGCGCACCAGCAGGTGGTCGCAGTACGCATCGAACGGATCGACGTCGAGACCGGAGGGACCGCTGACCTGCGCGCCCATCTCTTCGGCGAACACGCTGTAGCGCAGGCGCTGGGCTTCGCGCAATTCGTCTTCCGTACGCGCCCATGCGGCGCGCAGGCGATACTCCGATGTGACGGTTTCACTGGCGCGCGGCAGGTGGCGCCGCGACGTGTCGAGGGGCAGCGAGGCAAAAGGGAGCGTAGGCGTCGGCAGTTCTCGCATTAGGCTTTCCTGGTCGTAAGGAATAAGGCGACATGCCCGCCAATGTAGTAACCGGCCGTGACCGTTATGTGGCACGACCGTGTCCTTTCAATGACGTGTCGCCGAATTGACTTTAGCAGAAAGCTTGCGAAACCGTATGATCAATCCCTTCAAACCTATTCAGCCGGGATTCACACCAGTTCCGGCGTCAATACCGCCCGCAATACCGCCTGCCGACTGCCGTCACGCGTGCGGCTCGCGAGCCACACGATGCCGCCCTTCCTGACGCTCCAGCTGTCGTCGCTGCCGGTAATCAATTGCGCGGCGACGCTGCCGAGCGTCGGCTGGTGCCCGACGATCACGACCGTCGGCGCGATGCCGTCCGGCCAGCCTGCCGCTGCCAGCACGTCGTCGACGCTGCCGCCCGGTGCGAGCGCGTCGACGGTGCGGTACTGGTCGGTCAGCGCCTCGACCGTCTGCACGGTGCGAGCCGCCGGGCTCGCGAGGATCACGCTGTTCGTCTCGAGCCTGCCGCGCAGCCATTTGGCCATCGCCTGCGCGTCCTTGCGGCCACGGACGGTCAGCTGGCGCGCGAGATCGCTGGTCGCATAGTCTTCGGCTTCGGCGTGACGCCACAGGATCAGGTTCATCATGATGTTCTCCTTGCTTCGGCGAGCGTCCGAACACGCATGCTCGTGGCCGGCCGATCGTCCCGTGGATTGTCGCAAATCGCGGCCGGTTCGCCGCCGCGGCATTTACCTGCATGTCGTGATTGACCGGATGGGTCATGCAACGATATAATCTTTGGCTCGTCGGAGCGTAGCGCAGCCTGGTAGCGCATCTGATTTGGGATCAGAGGGTCGTAGGTTCGAATCCTATCGCTCCGACCAAGGAATCAAGGGGTTACGGTTAATACCGTAGCCCCTTTTCCGTTTCTGAGCCCTGCCCCGCCCGCACGGATTCCCGGCTCACGCACTTCCGTTCATTGTAGGGATTCATTGGGGCACCGACGCGACAACGCTCCGGCCCTGCCCGCACCCGCGCGCGACACTTCCGGGAACACGCGATAATGCGTATGAACAACCCGCATCCGCGCATGAAAAACAACATCGTCAAAACCGCCCTCTGCGCGTCGCTGCTCGTGCTCGCGACCGCCGGCCCCGCGTCGGCGAAAGCGCTCGACGACGCGCTCGACTGCCATTCGACCGGCCACAAGTTCGTCGCGCCGCTGCTCGCCGCCGGCGACATCCAGTCGGAGCCGATGCACGTCGAATCGAATTCCGTGAACGCATTCCGCACGAACCGCTCGCTGACGGCGTACGGCTTCGGCGTCTATGTCGTGCTGGGCTATCAAGCGAGCGACCCGATCTTCCGTCCGGGCGACGGCACGCCGATCGGCGACTGGGCCTACGGCGTCGTGGTACGCGGCACGAAGAGTGCGGTGGAGGAAGCCGTGCGCAAGGCCGGCAGCGACGCGACCGTCAAGCAGGCGTTCCCGTTTCTGACCGCGATCGTCTGCTCGTCGGATTGAGCGAGCCGTCAGGACGGTCGTGCGGCACGCCTGAGGCCACCGCAGCCACGCTCCCGCCCCGAGGGCTTCCAGGCCACGCTTGCGGCCATTACGCGCCGGTGTACACCACGCGATACGGGATCCCGACCTTCTCCCACTCGGCAGCCTCCTGGCTGAGGCTGTAGTCGGTCAACGGATTCTGCTCGACCCACGCGCTCGGCAGGCGCACTTCGTACCCGCCCTTCTTCATCTGCGAAACGGAGATGTCGGGCAGCCCCGCATCGGTCCGGCGCCGGCACAGCAGCGCCGCGAGCCGCAGGCAGAACAGCAGCGGCCACTCGACGTCGCGCGCCTGCGACAGCTTGCCGAGCTTGCCCGCATGACCGAGCACGAGCGCGGCCAGCCGCGCCTGGTCGGTACGCGAGAAACCCGGCATGTCCGCATTGCTCGCGATATAGGCCGAATGCTTGTGATACGCGCTGTGCGAGATCGACAGGCCGATCTCGTGCAACGCGGCCGCCCAGCCGAGGAACATCCGCCCTTCCTCGCGCGCCTCTTCGTCGTCTTCCTCGAGTTCGTCGTAGAAACGCACCGCAAGCGCACCGATCCGCTCGGCCTGCGCACGATCGACGCCGTAGCGGCGCGTGAAGCCCTCGACGGTCACCGCGCGCATGTCCTCGTGCTGCGTCCGGCCGAGCAGGTCGTACAGCACGCCGAGGCGCAGCGCGCCGTCGGTCGTATCGACGTAATCGACGCCGAGCTCCTCGAACACCGCCAGCATGATCGCGAGGCCGCCGGCGAGCACCGGCACGCGATCGGGCTTCAACGCGATCAGCTTGAGCCGATTGACGTTCTCCGACTTGATCAGCGCGCGCTTCAGCCGCTCCAGGCCACCGCGCGAAATGCCGTGCGTGATGCCCGGATCGTTGAATCCGTTCGCCTCGACGAGTTCCGCGAGCGCACGCGCGGTGCCGGACGACCCGATCGCCTGGTCCCAGCCGGCCTTCTTGTACTCGCTCGAAATGATCTGGATCTCGCGCTTGGCCGCGAGTTCGGCCTGCCGCATCGTGTATTCGTCGACGTTGCCGGCCGGAAAGAAGCTGCGGCTGTGGCTCACGCAGCCGATATACAGGCTCTCCATCACGATCGGCGTGTAGTGCGAGCCGATGATGAATTCGGTCGAGCCGCCGCCGATGTCGACGACGAGCCGCTTGCCGGCACTCGCCGGCACCGAGTGCGCGGCGCCCGCATAGATCAGCCGCGCTTCTTCGCGGCCCGCGATCACCTCGATCGGGAAACCGAGCGCCGCTTCGGCCTCGCCGAGAAATTCGGCGGCGTTCTTCGCGACGCGCAGCGTGTTGGTCGCCACCGCGCGCACATGGTCGGGATGAAAATCGCGCAGGCGCTCGCCGAACCGCTTGAGCGCCTCCCAGCCACGCTCCTGCGACGCGCGATCGAGCATCTTGTCGCTCGACAGGCCCGCGGCCAGCCGAACCGGCTCGCGCAACGCGTCGACGGGATAGATCTGGCTGCCCGCCGGCGTTTCCTCGACGCGCCCGACGATCAGCCGGAAGCTGTTCGAGCCGAGATCCACGGCAGCCAGCAAGTGGGGGGTTGTAACCATCAGAAGGGGGCTCCGTGCGCGGTCGCCCGCGGCAGCCGGACCGGCAACCCAGGGCGATCAATCAAAGGCGACATTTTAAGCGTGGAACGCTTGCCGTTACCACGCTTCACGGGTATGCACACTGCTCGATTCCATATAGCCGAAACATTTATGCGACGAAATGGTTAAGGCGTAGAATTTCCCGATATAAATACATGATTGTCATCAGCACGTCATCGTACCGTGAGAGTTTCCGAGCGTCCTTTCGAATCATCGCCTGAACTGCCCCCTACTCTGCCGATGTCCGTCCGTTATCCGCTTCTCAATCGTGAACTCGGCATCCTCGGTTTCAACGAGCGCGTGCTGGCCCAGGCGGCCGATCCGCAAGTCCCGTTGCTCGAGCGCCTCCGCTTCATCTGCATCACCAGCAGCAACCTCGACGAATTCTTCGAAGTCCGGATGGCCGGCCTTCAGGAACAGATCCGTGACAATCCCGGCGCGCTGACGCCCGACGGCATGTCGTTGCAGCACGCTTACGACCTCGTCGTCGAACGCGCGCAGCGGCTCGTCCATCGACAGTACACGATGCTGCACGAAACCGTGCTGCCCGCGCTCGAACAGGAAGGCATCTACTTCCACGCGAGCGACACGTGGAACGACGAGCAGCTCGAATGGGCGCGGCACTACTTCCTCGACGAGCTGCTGCCCGTGCTGACGCCGATCGGCCTCGATCCGGCCCACCCGTTCCCGCGCGTGCTCAACAAGAGCCTGAACTTCGTCGTCGAGCTCGAAGGCCGCGACGCGTTCGGCCGTCAGGCGGTGATGGGCATCGTGCAGGCGCCGCGTGCGCTGCCGCGTGTCGTGCGCATGCCGCACGCGCTGTCGGGCTTCGAGCACGGCTTCGTGCTGCTGAGTTCGTTCATGCAGCGCTTCGTCGGCGAACTCTTCCCGCAACTCGTCGTGAAGAGCTGCAACCAGTTCCGCATCACGCGCAACAGCGAGCTGTTCGTCGACGAGGACGAAATCACGAACCTGCGCGTCGCGCTGCAGGGCGAGCTGCCCGCACGCCACCTCGGCAACGCGGTGCGTCTCGAAGTGTCGGCCGACACGCCGGCGCACATCGTGCGCCGCCTGCTCGAGGAAAGCGAGCTCGGCGAAAAGGACTGCTATCGCGTGGCCGGTTCCGTGAACCTCGTGCGGCTGATGCAGATTCCCGATCTCGTCGACCGCCCCGACCTGAAGTTCGCGCCGTTCACCGCGTCGACCCCGGCCGCGATCACGAACGCGCCGACGATGTTCGACGCGATCGACGACGGCGACATCCTGCTGCACCACCCGTACGAGAGCTTCCAGCCCGTGCTCGAACTGCTGCAGCAGGCCGCGAGGGACCCGAGCGTCGTCGCGATCAAGCAGACGATCTACCGCACCGGCACCGATTCGCCGCTGATGGACGCGCTGATGGAAGCCGCGCGCAACGGCAAGGAAGTGACCGTCGTCGTCGAGCTGCTCGCGCGCTTCGACGAGGAGACCAACATCAACTGGGCGTCGCAGCTCGAAGCCGTCGGCGCGCATGTCGTGTACGGCGTGGTCGGCCACAAGTGCCACGCGAAGATGATGCTGATCGTGCGGCGCGTCGTGCAGGGCGGCAAGGCATCGCTGCGCCGCTACGTGCACCTCGGCACCGGCAACTACCACCCGCGCACGGCGCGCCTCTACACCGACTTCGGGCTGATGACGGCCGACCAGAAGATCTGCGAGGACGTCCACCACGTTTTCCAGCAACTGACGGGAATCGGCGGCGAGCTCACGCTGCACGAGCTGTGGCAGTCGCCGTTCACGCTGCATCCGCGCATCATCGACGCGATCGGTGCGGAAATCGACAATGCGCGCGCCGGCAAGCGTGCGCGCATCGTCGCGAAGATGAACGCGCTGCTGGAGCCGTCGGTGATCGCCGCGCTGTACGAAGCGTCGCAGGCCGGCGTGAAGGTCGACCTGATCGTGCGCGGCGTCTGCGCGCTGAAGCCCGGCGTGCCGGGGCTGTCGGAAAACATCACGGTGCGCTCGATCGTCGGCCGCTTCCTCGAGCACCACCGGATCTACTACTTCCATGCGGGCGGCGCCGAGGACGTCTATCTGTCGAGCGCCGACTGGATGGACCGCAACCTGTTCCGCCGCGTCGAAGTCGCGTTCCCGGTCCGCGAGCGCAAGCTCAAGCGGCGCGTGATCGCCGAAGGCCTGTCGGTGTGTCTCGGCGACAACCAATCGGCATGGCAGATGCACAGCGACGGCCACTACCGCCGCCGTCGCGCCGGCAAGACGCTCCGCAACGCGCAGCTCGGATTGCTCGCGAAGTTCTGCTCGTGAGCCGTCGGCGCGCCGCCAGTCGCGCGAAGCCTCGCGCATGAAAAAGAGCAGCCCGCGGGCTGCTCTTTTGTTTCGAACGTCGGAACGCTACGCGGTCACGCCTCGTACGCGGCCGGCCGGATCGCGATGACGCGCGAACCCGGGAACCGCGCGGTGAACGTACTGCCGCGCCCTTCCTCGCTCTGCACGTACAGGTGCGCGTCGTGCCGCTGCAGCACGTGCTTGACGATCGCCAGCCCGAGGCCCGTGCCGCCGGTGTCGCGCGAACGGCTGCGGTCGACGCGGTAGAAGCGCTCGGTGAGCCGCGGCAGGTCGGCGGCCGGAATGCCGAAGCCGCTGTCCGTGACGGAAAACACGCCCTGCGCGCCCTCGCGCCGCCACGTGACGACGATCTTGCCGCCTTCCGGCGTATAGCGGATCGCGTTCGTGACGAGGTTCGCGAACGCGCTGAACAGCTCCGTCTGCGCCCCCGTCACGCCGAGCGTCTCGTCGATCATGAACGCGATGTCGTGATGCCCGTTCGACAGCGTCTGCGCATCCTCCTTCAGATGGTCGAACACGGCGCGCATGTCGATCGCGTGATCGAGCGGCGGCTTGCTCTCGCCTTCGAGCTTCGCGAGCACCAGCAGGTCGGTCACGATGTGCCGCATGCGCGACGCCTGCTGCTCCATCATGTCGAGATAACGCGCGCGGTCTTCCTCGTTCAGCGGCAACTCGCGCATCGTCTCGAGAAAGCCCGACAGCACGGTGAGCGGCGTCTTCAGCTCGTGCGACACGTTCGCGACGAAGTCGCGCCGCATCGCGTCGGTGCGTTCGAGCTCGGTGATGTCTTGCGTGAGCAGCAGCTTGCGGTTCTCGCCGTACGGAAACACCTGCACTTCCAGCACGTTCTGCCGCGAGTCGCCCATGCCGCGCATCACGAGCGTCTCGTCGTATAGCTGCGCGTTCAGGTAGCGGACGAAATCGGGATGGCGCACCAGGTTCGTGATGTGCTGGCGCAGGTCGCGCTTCGCGTCGAGGCCGAAATGAACCTCGGCGATCGCGTTGCACCACTCGATCTGGTCGTGGTCGTCGAGCATCGCGACGCCATTGGGCGACGCCTGGATCGCCTGGATGAAGCGCGAATGCTGCTGCTCGACCTGCCGCACCTGCGCATGCCACTGCTTCGCGAGTTTGTGCAGGCGATAGTAGATTTCGCCCCAGATGCCCGGCGCGCTCGGCACTTCGCCGTAGACGGGCGCGTCGAGCAGGCGCCACAGACGCTGCGTATGGAAGGTGCTGAAAAAGCCCTGCGCGACCAGCATCACGACCACGAACACGAGGCCCGCGGTCGGGCCGGCGAAAACGCCGACCAATACGCCGATCAGCACGAGCAGCACGAGCGACACCAGAAAGCGCGCCCAGATGATGTTCATGATTCAGCGTCCGAAAGAATGAACGGCATGCCGTGGCACACGGCATGCGCGGATACGTTACGCGTGCTTGGCGAGCCGGTAGCCGCTGCCGCGCACGGTCTCGATCATCGCATCGCAACCGGCCGGTTTCAAGGCCGCGCGCAATCGCTTGATGTGCACGTCGACGGTACGCTCCTCGACGAACACGTGGTCGCCCCATACCTGGTCGAGCAGTTGCGTTCGGCTGTGGACGCGCTCCGGATGCGTCATGAAGAAATGCAGCAGGCGGAACTCGGTCGGGCCGAGATCGAGCTTGATCTCGCTGCCATCACCGTGCGCGGCGACGCGATGCGTGGCCGGGTCGAGGCGCAGCCCGTTGATCGACACGACGTCCTCGGTCAGCTGCGGCGCACGGCGGCGCAGCACGGCCTTGATCCGCGCCATCAGCTCCTTCGGCGAGAACGGCTTCGTCACGTAGTCGTCCGCGCCGATTTCGAGGCCGAGCACCTTGTCCTGCTCGTCGCCGCGGGCAGTCAGCATGATGATCGGGATGTGCTTGGTCCGTTCGTTGTTGCGCAGGTCGCGCGCGAACGCAATACCGGACTTGCCCGGCAGCATCCAGTCGAGCAGCACGAGATCGGGCAGCACATCGCTGATCAGGTTCTGCGCCTGTTCGGCGTTGTACGCACGGATCGGGCAGTGACCGGCGTGCTGGAGATTCACCGAGATCAGTTCGGAAATCGCGGGCTCATCTTCAACGACGAGAATGTTGCTGGGCATCGGCACCTCTGTTTTTCCTGTGCTGGGTCGTATTAACTGTTGGCTTCACGGTCGAGCGTGTCGCGCGGCTGGTGCCGCACGTCCGTGCCCTTCACGATGTAGATGATGAATTCGGCGATGTTCTTCGCGTGGTCGCCGATCCGCTCGATCGCCTTCGCGATGAACAGGTACTCGAGGCCGACCGAGATCGTGCGCGGATCTTCCTGCATGTACGACACGAGCTTGCGCACGAACGCGCGGAATTCCAGGTCGATCTCCTTGTCGTCCTTGACGATCTGCGCGGCCGCGACCGTGTCGAGGCGCGCAAACGCGTCGAGCGCGCGGCGCAGGATCGTCACGGCCATCTCGCCCGACACCTTGATCTCGGCGATGTTGACCGCGCGCGCGGCCGGCTCGTCGACCAGGCGGCGCACGCGCTTGGCGATCTTCTCGGCCTCGTCGCCGGCGCGCTCGAGGTTCGTAATCGTTTTCGAAATCGACATCAAAAGGCGCAGGTCGCGCGCGGCCGGCTGCCTCCGCGCGATGATGTTGCCGCACTCCTGGTCGATGTCGACTTCCATCGCGTTCAGCGTTTCCTCGGCCGCGATCACCTTCTCGGCCGTCTCGCGGTCGAACTCGTTCAGCGCGTAC
Source organism: Burkholderia sp. Tr-20355 (assembly GCF_017104685.1). Classification (NCBI taxonomy): domain Bacteria; kingdom Pseudomonadati; phylum Pseudomonadota; class Betaproteobacteria; order Burkholderiales; family Burkholderiaceae; genus Burkholderia; species Burkholderia sp. Tr-20355. Next base: position 66,300 of record NZ_JAAGPK010000013.1, read on the forward strand.
ATCGCGCCGACGATCTGCGACTCGACGAGGCCGCCCATTTCCAGCACTTTCGACGACACGGCATTCAGGTCCGCATCGAACTGGCTCGACAGATGTTTATCCGACATGGCTGTTGTTCTCCGTCATCAACCGAAACGGCCGGTGATGTAGTCTTCCGTTTCCTTGCGCACCGGCTTGATGAAGATCTTTTCGGTCTCGCCGAACTCGATCAGCTCGCCCAGGTACATGTAGGCCGTGTAATCCGAGCAGCGTGCGGCCTGCTGCATGTTGTGCGTGACGATCACGACCGTGTAGTCGCTCTTCAGCTCCGCGATCAGCTCTTCGATGCGGCCCGTCGAGATCGGGTCGAGCGCCGAGCACGGCTCGTCGAGCAGCAGCACTTCCGGACGGATCGCAATGCCGCGCGCGATGCACAGGCGCTGCTGCTGGCCGCCCGACAGGCCGTAGCCGCTCTGGCCCAGCTTGTCCTTCACTTCGTTCCACAGAGCAGCCTTCGTGAGCGCCCACTCGACGCGGTCGTCCATTTCCGAGCGCGTGAGCTTTTCGAACATCTTCACGCCGAACGCGATGTTGTCGTAGATCGACATCGGGAACGGGGTCGGCTTCTGGAACACCATGCCGATCCGCGCGCGCAGCAGCGAGATGTCGCGCTTCGTCGTCAGCAGGTTCTCGCCGTCCATCAGGATTTCGCCTTCGGCGCGCTGCTCCGGGTAGAGCGCGAACATCTTGTTGAACGTGCGCAGCAGCGTCGACTTGCCGCAACCCGACGGGCCGATGAACGCGGTCACCTTGCCGTCCGGAATACGCAGGTTGATGTTCTTCAGCGCATGGAACTTGTTGTAGAAGAAGTTGAGGTTGTTGACCTCGATCTTCGCGTTCAGCGGCGCGAGCGGGCGATCGTTCGCCGCGTCATGCGTGCCGGCCGGCGCAGCGGTGCGCTCGACGGGATTCAGGTGGCTCTCTGCCATATTCATCGGATTGCTCCGCCGTTACTTTTTCGAGAAGATCGAGCGCGCCAGGACGTTGAGTCCGAGCACCCCGAGCGTAATCAGGAACACGCCCGCCCATGCGAGCGACTGCCACTCCGCGAACGGGCTCATCGCGAACTTGTAGATCGTGACCGGCAGGTTCGCCATCGGCTGGCTCATGTCCCACGAGAAGAACTGGTTCGACAGCGCGGTGAACAGCAACGGCGCCGTTTCGCCGGCAATCCGTGCGACCGCGAGCAGCACGCCCGTCACGATCCCGCCGACGGATGCGCGCAGCGTGATCTTCAGCACCATCCGCCACTTCGGCGTACCGAGCGCGAAGGCCGCTTCGCGCAGCGCATTCGGCACGAGCTTCAGCATGTTCTCGGTCGTGCGGATCACGATCGGAATCTGCAGCAGGGCGAGCGCGATGACGCCGGCCCAGCCCGAGAAGCGTCCCGATTTCGCCACGACGATCGCGTACACGAACAGGCCGATGACGATCGACGGCGCCGACAGCAGGATGTCGTTGATGAAGCGGATCGTGCTCGCCAGCAGGTTCTTCTGGCCGTATTCGGCGAGATAGACGCCCGCGAGGATGCCGATCGGCGTGCCGACCAGCGTGCCGAATCCGCACAGCAGCAGACTGCCGACGATCGCGTTCGCGAGACCGCCGCCTTCCGTGTTCGGCGCCGGCGTCGATTCGGTGAACAGCTGCAGCGACAGGCCGCCGATACCGAGGTGCACCGTCGTGTAGAGAATCCACACGAGCCACAGCAGGCCGAACGCCATCGCGCCGAGCGACGCGGTAAGCGCGATCGCGTTGATCGCCTTGCGCTTGCGCTGCAGGCGGTTGCGCATCGCGTCGAGCACGGCGCCGTCGGCTCCCGGGAAATTCATGATGGGCTCGCTCATTTCTTGCCCTCTCCCTTCTCGAGACGAAGCAGCAGCAGTTTGGAGATGGACAGCACGATGAACGTGATCACGAAGAGAATCAGGCCGAGTTCCATCAGCGCGGACGTATGCAGGCCCGGCTGCGCTTCGGCGAATTCGTTCGCGAGCGCCGACGTGATGCTGTTGCCCGGCGCGAACAGCGATACGCTGTCGAGCAGGTTGGTGTTGCCGATCACGAAGGTCACGGCCATCGTTTCGCCGAGCGCGCGGCCGAGGCCGAGCATCACGCCGCCGATCACGCCGGTCTTCGTGTAGGGCAGCACGACCTTCCACATCACTTCCCAGGTCGTGCAGCCGATCCCGTACGCGGATTCCTTCAGCAGCACGGGCGTGACCTCGAACACGTCGCGCATCACCGACGCGATGTACGGGATGATCATGATCGCGAGGATCACGCCGGCCGCGAGGATGCCGATGCCGATCGGCGGGCCCGCCGTCAGCGGACCGAGCACCCAGACGTCCTTGAACAGGCGGCCGATCGGCTTCTGGAAGTATTCGGCGAAGATCGGCGCGAACACGAGCAGGCCCCACATGCCGTACACGATCGACGGAATCGCGGCGAGCAGCTCGATCGCGATGCCGAGCGGGCGGCGCAGCCAGACGGGCGACAATTCGGTGAGGAACAGTGCGATGCCGAAGCTGACGGGCACCGCGATGACGAGCGCAATGAGCGACGTCACGATCGTGCCGTAGATCGGCACGAGTGCGCCGTAGATGTCCGAGTTGGGATCCCACTCGGATTGCCACAGGAAACCGAGGCCGAACTTCTCGATGGTCGGCATCGACGCAACGATCAGGGAAACGATGATCCCGCCCAGCAGCAGCAGGGTCACGATCGCGGCGAGCCGAGCGAGGCCGCCGAACAGGACATCCCCGAGACGACCCGGCGCGCGCTGCGCACCGTCGGACGATCGGGAGGACGTGTAGGAAATATCAGACATGGGTGCCTGCTTTTGATCGCCGGGCGCCATGACGCCCGGCTTTACCGCACACACTGCCCGGCCGGCGCGGCCGGGCAGCGAACCGCTGCATTGCTTACTCGGCGGCGACCGACTTGCCCGAAGCGTCCGTTACCTTCGTCTTCCACTGCTTGCGGATTTCCGTCTCGACCGCCGACGGCAGCGAGATGTAGTCGAGGCTGTCGGCAGCCTTCTCGCCGTTCTTGAACGCCCAGCTGAAGAACTTCAGCGTTTCGGCGCCCTGCTCCGGCTTGTCCTGCTTCGCGTGCAGCAGCACGAACGTCGCGCCGACGACCGGCCATGCGTCCTTGCCCGGCTGGTTCGTCAGGATCTGGTAGAACGACTTCGACCAGTTCGCGCCGGCCGCGGCCGCCTTGAACGTTTCCGTCTTCGGCTCGACCACCGTGCCCGTCGAGTTCTTCAGGGCCGTGTAGACCATGTTGTTCTTCTTCGCGTACGCCCATTCGACGTAGCCGATCGCGCCCGGCAGGCGCTGCACGAAGGCCGCGACGCCGTCGTTGCCCTTGCCGCCCGTGCCCGTCGGCCAGTTGACCGTCGTGCCTTCGCCGATCTTCGACTTCCACTCGTCGTTGACCTTCGACAGGTAGTTCGTCCAGATGAAGCTGGTGCCCGAACCGTCAGCGCGGCGAACCACGGCGATGTCCGTATCCGGCAGCTTGACCTTCGGGTTCAGCGCGGCGATCGCCGGGTCGTTCCACTTCTTGATCTTGCCGAGGTAGATGTCGCCGAGCACCGGGCCCGACAGCGTCAGTTCGCCGGCCTTCACGCCCGGCACGTTGACGACCGGCACCACGCCGCCGACCACCGTCGGGAACTGGAACAGGCCTTCCTTCGCAAGCTCTTCATCCTTCAGCGGAGCGTCCGAACCGGCAAAATCGACCGTCTTCGCGATGATCTGCTTCAGGCCGCCCGACGAGCCGATGCCCTGGTAGTTGACCTTCGAACCGCCGGACTGCTGGTAGTCGGCAGCCCATTTCGTATAGATCGGCATCGCGAACGTGCTGCCTGCGCCCGTGATGTCGGCAGCGTGGGCGGCGACGGCGAAAAGCGCGCCAGCCAGGCCGGCAATCGCGGTTTGCATCAATTTCATGAGACCTCCAGTGTGTGAGCGGATGACTACGGCACCGCGAAGGTTAGGGGCTCCTCATGACGGTAATGTGACAATCGATGAAACTGGCGTGACAGTAACATGACTGGTTGAAAGGGAATAGCGAGGGGGCGCGGGCGGCGCCTGGGCGGCACCGGAACGGCCATGGCGGCAAGAATTGCCTGCCTGGCAAGGACCTGGCGGACACCCGATTCGCGGGTGGACCGGCGGATCGCCGCGGGGCGCCGGCGAGGCGGGAAGCCCTGCCGGTGGCGGGCTGGATATCCGGGGTCGGAGGATTTATCTGGTCGGAAGCATGCGCGTGCGGAAACACACGCCCAAAACACATCTATATATCGCAAACCTTTGCGTCTGACGAAATGGCGGCGCCCCGAAGGCGCCGCCCGGTCATTCGTCGGAACGCCGGCGCGCGGGCGACGGGACTGCCGCGCGCCGCCACCCCGCATCAGGTTGTCGCGGCGCGCACCGCGTCGGCGATTGTCTCCGCATGGCGCACCGCGTCGGCCGCCTGCTGCGCCTCGACCATCACACGCAGCACGGGCTCGGTGCCCGATGCGCGGATCAGCACGCGGCCGCGGCCGGCGAGCGCGGCCTCCGCCGCGTCGATCGCCGCGCGAATCGATGCGCTGCCCTTCCAGTCGGCACCCGGCTTCATCCGCACGTTGATCAGCTTCTGCGGGAACAGCGTGACGCCGTCGAGCATCTGCGCGAGCGTACGGCCGCCGCGCTTCAGCGCGGCCAGCACGAGCAGCGCCGACACGATGCCGTCGCCGGTCGAATGCCGGTCGAGCGACAGGATGTGGCCCGACCCTTCCGCGCCGAGCTGCCAGCCGTGTTCGCGCAACTGCTCGAGCACGTAGCGGTCGCCGACCGCCGCGCGGACGAACTTCACACCCTCGCGTTGCAACGCGACTTCGACCGCGAGGTTCGTCATCAGCGTGCCGACCGCGCCGTCGACCTTGCCGTCCGTCGCGATCCGGTCCTTCACGAGCACGTAGAGGAGTTCGTCGCCGTTGTACAGGCGACCGGTCGAATCGACGACCTGCAGGCGGTCCGCATCGCCGTCGAGCGCAATGCCGAGATCGGCGTGGTTCGCCCGCACCGCGCGCACGAGCGCGTCCGGCGCGGTCGCACCGACGCCGTCGTTGATGTTGAAGCCGTTCGGCGCGACGCCGATCGGGATCACGTCCGCGCCAAGCTCGTGGAATACGTGCGGCGCGATCTGGTAGGCGGCGCCGTGCGCGCAATCGATCACGAGCTTCAGCCCGCGCAGGTCGAACGCGGCCGGGAACGTGCTCTTGCAGAACTCGATGTAGCGGCCTGCCGCGTCGTCGAGGCGGCGCGCCTTGCCGAGGCCGTCGGACGACGCGCACTCGAGCGGCTTGTCGAGCCACGCTTCGATCGCGGCTTCCGTGTCGTCGGGCAGCTTGTTGCCGTCAGCCGAGAAAAACTTGATCCCGTTGTCGTGATACGGGTTGTGCGATGCACTGATCACGACACCGGCCGACAGGCGCAGCGCGCGCGTCAGGTACGCGACGCCCGGCGTCGGCATCGGGCCGGCCAGCATCACGTCGACGCCCGCCGCCGAGAAGCCGGCCTCGAGTGCGGCCTCGAGCATGTAGCCCGACACGCGGGTGTCCTTGCCGATCAGCACGGTCGGACGCGCGCCCGCCGCGACGTCGGCCGAACCGGCCAGCACCTTGCCCGCCGCATAACCGAGACGCAATACGAAATCCGGTGTGATGGGTGCCTCGCCCACCGTGCCGCGAATGCCGTCCGTGCCGAAATATCGACGTCCCATGGGATCCTTTCTCCTTCGTCTTTTGACTTATCGTTGCCGCGCGGCTTCGCGCACGGCATTCCACACTTTCAATGCATCGACCGTCGCCGCGACGTCGTGCACGCGCACGATCGCGGCACCGCGCCCGACCGCGCACAACGCGGCGGCCACGCTCGCCGCGACGCGCTCCATCGGCGGCTTGCCGCCGATCACCGCGCCGAGCATCGACTTGCGCGACATGCCCGCGAGTATCGGATATGCCCGCCCGTCGGGCCGCAGGGGCGCCGTGTCCGGCAACGCGGCCAGCAGCGCATAGTTGTCGTCGACGACCGCCTTGCCGAACCCGAAACCGGGATCGACGCAGATCCGCTCCGGGGCAATGCCCGCGTCGCGCAGCGCCTGCGCACGCACGGCGAGAAAATCGCGCACGTCGGTCACCACATCGCCGTAGTCGGGTTCGCCGACCTGCATCGTCTGCGGCTCGCCGAGCATGTGCATCGCGCACAGTCCGCTGTTGCCCTCGCGCACCGCGTCGATCGCGCCTGGCTGGCGGAACCCCCAGATGTCGTTGATCAGGTCCGCGCCGGCGGCCAGCGCCGCGCGCATCACGGCCGGCTTGTACGTGTCGATCGACAGCGGCACGTTCAGCGGCCGCAGCGCCTCGACGAGCGGAATCACGCGCGCCAGCTCCTCGTCGAGCGGCACGGGCGGTGCGCCGGGGCGCGTCGATTCGCCGCCGATGTCGAGGATATCCGCGCCGTCGGCAATCATCCGCTCGGCCTGGCGCAGCGCATCGTCGCGCGCGAGGAAGCGGCCGCCGTCGGAGAACGAATCGGGCGTGGCGTTGAGGATGCCCATCACGAGCGGGCGCTCGAACGTCAGCTCGAAGCGGCCGCACTGGAGGGGCGCGGGAATGAACGGGGACACAGCGGAATCGGACACGAGCGACTGGCGTGGATGAATGCAAAACGGGCCGGTGTGAAGCCACACCAGCCCGTGAACGGTGCTAAAGCGGAGAGATTACGCCGCCGGCGTAGCCGGCGCCGGTGCGTTGCCGGGCTTGACCTCGGCGCTGCTGCCACCGCCCGACGAATCGCCGCCGACCGCCGCCGAGCTCTTCGGCGAACGCGGCGGACGACCTTCCATGATGTCGTTGATCTGATCGGCGTCGATCGTCTCCCACTCCATCAGGGCGGCCGTCATCGCCTCGACCTTGTCGCGGTTCTCCTCGAGCAGACGGCGCGCAAGGCCGTACTGCTCGTCGAGCACGCGGCGGATTTCCGAGTCGACCTTCTGCTGCGTCGCTTCCGAAATCGTGCGCGTGAAACCGCGGCCGAACGGCGATGCATCGTTTTCGTCGTCGACGTAGACCATCGGCCCGAGCGCGTCGGTCATGCCGAAACGGGCGACCATCGCACGCGCCGTCTGCGTCGCCTTGTTGAAGTCGTCCGATGCGCCGGTGCTGACGAGGTTCATGAACAGCTCTTCCGCCACGCGGCCACCGAACAGGATCGCGAGGCGATCCATCAGGTAGTCCTTCGAGTACGTCTCGTTGTCGTGCTCCGGCAACTGCCACGTGACGCCCAGCGCACGGCCGCGCGGAATGATCGTGACCTTGTGCACGGGGTCGGCCTTCGGCAGCAGCTTCGCGATCACCGCGTGGCCCGACTCGTGATACGCGGTCGCACGCTTCGCTTCCTCGCGGATCACGGCCGACTTGCGCTCCGGACCCATGAAGATCTTGTCCTTCGCGTCCTCGAAGTCCTGCATCTCGACGATGCGCTTGCCGCGGCGGGCGGCGAACAGCGCGGCTTCGTTCACGAGGTTCGCGAGATCGGCGCCGGAGAAGCCCGGCGTGCCGCGTGCGATGACGGCCGCGTCGACGTCGTTCGCGATCGGCACCTTGCGCAGGTGCACGCGCATGATCTGCTCGCGGCCGCGGATGTCCGGCAGGCCTACATAGACCTGGCGGTCGAAACGGCCCGGACGCAGCAGCGCCTTGTCGAGCACGTCGGAACGGTTGGTCGCGGCGATCACGATCACGCCGGAGTTCGCCTCGAAGCCGTCCATCTCGACGAGCATCTGGTTCAGCGTCTGCTCGCGCTCGTCGTTGCCGCCGCCCATGCCGGCGCCGCGATGACGGCCGACCGCGTCGATTTCGTCGATGAACACGATACACGGTGCATGCTTCTTCGCCTGCTCGAACATGTCGCGCACACGGGCCGCACCGACGCCGACGAACATTTCGACGAAGTCCGAACCCGAGATGCTGAAGAACGGCACCTTCGCTTCACCGGCGATCGCGCGGGCCAGCAGCGTCTTGCCGGTACCCGGCGGGCCGACCAGCAGCACGCCGCGCGGAATGCGGCCGCCCAGCTTCTGGAATTTCTGCGGATCGCGCAGGAAGTCGACGAGCTCGGACACTTCTTCCTTCGCTTCGTCGCAGCCCGCGACGTCGGAGAAGTTCACCGCGTTGTTGTTCTCGTCGATCAGCCGCGCACGCGATTTCCCGAACGAGAATGCGCCGCCTTTGCCGCCTCCCTGCATCTGCCTCATCATGTAGAACCAGAACACGATGATCAGGATCGTCGGCCCGAGGTAGTACAGCGCGGACATCAGCGCGTTCGGCTCGTCGTCGGCCTTGCCGCTGACCTGCACGCCGTACTTCATCAGATCGCCGACCATCCAGATGTCGCCGGGCGACACGATCTGGTATTTCTGGCCATCAGCCGGAGTGACGGTGAGGTTGCGCCCCTGAACGATGACGTTCTTGACCTTGCCGTTCTTGGCGTCGTCCATGAACTGCGAATAGGACACGCCTTCCTGGACGCGGGGCTTGTCGAACTGCTTGAACACCGTAAACAGCACCAGTGCGATCACCAGCCACACCGCTGCCTTCGAAAACATATTGTTGTTCAAAGCACCACTCCTTCACTCGTAGACGAGCGCCTACATTTTCCTTGCGGCGCCCCTCGGTCATTCTAATCCAGTCCGACCACCCCCGCCATAAGCATTGACAACCGCCGCGATAGCGCTTCGCTTGTCTGGCAAGGGCCGGAGCCCGTTTGCGGTATCCCGCTCCGCGTCACCGCGGATGCTTCAGATGCCGACCCAAAATGAACGTTTCGGACGATTTGTCGCGGGACGCCTTCGGCTTGCGCGGCGCGACGGTCTTAAACTGCTGTTTGAATTTCTCGACGATCTGGCTGTAGCCGCTGCCGTGAAAGCACTTCACGAGCAGCGCACCGTCCGGCTTCAGATGATTCTGCGCGAATTCGAGCGCCAGATCGCAGAGATGCTCGATGCGCGCCGCGTCTGCCGAGGCCACGCCGGAGAGGTTGGGGGCCATGTCGGAAATAACAAGGTCCACCGCGCGCCCTTCGAGCACTTCTTCGAGCTGGTGAAGGACATCGTCCTCGCGGAAGTCGCCCTGGAGAAAGTGGACGTCGGCGATCGGCTCCATCGGCAGGATGTCGAGCGCCACGATCGTGCCGTCGATGCCGCCTTCGCGCTCCGCGTCACGCTTCTTGCCCTGCGCGAGCTTGTTGCGGGCATACTGGCTCCAGCTGCCCGGCGTCGCGCCGAGGTCGACGATCACCTGGCCCGGACGGATCAGCTTGTCCTGCTCGTCGATTTCCTTCAGCTTGTACGCGGCGCGCGCGCGATAGCCCTCCCGCTGCGCCATTTTGACGTACGGGTCGTTGATGTGGTCGTGCAGCCAGTGCTGGTTGAAGCGGTTTTTTGCCATTCGAGAGAGAGATTGCTGCCAATTGCTTCGTGAAGCCGCGCTTTTAGCGGATAATACGCGTCTTCTTCGCGCGGCTGCGGCCCCTTTTCAGGCCCAAGCCGCGATTTTACGTGGTTTCGGCGCACGGCTGACGCGGTAACTTCCCGCGATCGCCATTCAGTCAGCGCGCCCTTATTTAGATTTCGACATTCCCATGCCCGCCCTTTCGCTTTCTCCCGCCGAGCGCTCCGCGCTGCGCTCCCAGGCCCATGCGCTCAAGCCCGTCGTGCTGATCGGCGCCGAAGGGCTGACCGACGCCGTGCTGAAGGAAATCAAGGTGCACCTCAACGCGCACCAGCTGATCAAGATCCGCGTGTTCGGCGACGAACGCGACGAGCGCATCGCGATCTACGACGAGATCTGCGACCGCCTGAGCGCCGCGCCGATCCAGCACATCGGCAAGCTGCTGGTGATCTGGAAGCCCGAAGCCGCCGCGGCGGCCCCGGCCCGCGGCCGTCGTGCCGGCACGCCGCCGAGCGCGGCCGAAGCCGCCGACGACAGGAAAGGCCGCGCACCGCGCACCGTCAAGGTCGTCAAGGTGTCGCCGAACGCGAGCCCCGTGCGTCGCCCGAAGCCGACGAAGGTCGTCGTGCGCGGCAACGAGCGTGTGACGGCCGGCGGCAACGTGAAGCGGGCGAAAAAGCGCCAGGCCAGCACCAAGCGGCCGTTCCAGGACAAGTAATCACGCATGCGGCACGGGGCATCCCGTGCCGCGCAGCCCGCGCGGCGCTCAGGCGTCGCGTGCCGGCAGACGCCAGATCAGCATCAGCCCCAGCACGCTCTCGACGAGGTAGAACACGCTCGAGACGCCGTGCAGCATCCCGAAGCGGCTTGCATACGGCGAATTCGCGATATCGGTGCCCGCCTCCATCGCGGCCACCCGCAGCGCGTTCATGAACGGCTGCAGCGCAAAATACCCGACCAGCACGCACCCGACCATCGCGGCGACGACCCAGCGCACGCGGCGATATTCGCCGCTGCCGCGCCGCACCTGCTGGTTCGACAGCGCGAGCAGCAGCACGCCGCACACGACGCCGAGGATCGCCTCGATACGGAACAGCTGGGCGGCGACCGAACCGGCCGTCATCCGCTCCAGCGTCTTGAACAATACGGGCGCGACCGCATACCCGATCGTCAGCAGGCTGCCGACCCACACGGCCGACAGCAGGCGGAACACGCGATGCGGCATCACGTCGCCCCGCTTCAGATGTAGCTGACCGAGATGATTTCGTACTCGCGCACGCCGCTCGGCGCCTGCACGGCCGCGACGTCGCCTTCGGACTTGCCGATCAGCGCGCGCGCGATCGGCGAGCTGACCGAGATCAGGCCGTGATCGATGTCGGCTTCGTCGTCGCCGACGATCTGGTACTTGACGGTGTCGCCCGATTCGAGATCCTCGAGCTCGACGGTCGACGCGAAGACCACGCGGCCTTCCGCGTCGAGCACGGTGGGATCGATGACCTGCGCGGCCGACAGCTTCGATTCGATTTCCGCGATACGACCCTCGATGAAGCCCTGCTTTTCCTTCGCGGCATCGTATTCGGCGTTTTCGGACAGGTCGCCCTGTGCGCGGGCCTCCGCGATCGCGTTGATCACGGCCGGCCGCTCGACGGACTTGAGGCGCTGCAATTCATCGCGCAGTTGCTCCGCGCCACGCTTTGTCAACGGAATGGTGCTCATAAACGGCTCAATCGCTAAAAACGGCTTTAAAAAAAATCACCGCGATTAAGCGCGTTTCCGATGCACTGGAAACACCGCCTAATCGCGGCACGTGTTGCTTCGACAGGTAACTGACTGCTTAGTTTAGGCGAGCGTGAAGACCTTGTAAATCATAGACTTCCAGATCCTTCAGGTAGCGCAAGCCTTCGACGGCCGCGCGCGCGCCCGACATCGTCGTGTAGTACGTGACCTTGTGCGCCTGCGCGCTCATGCGGATCGAACGCGAATCGGCGATCGCCTGGCGCGTCTCGTCGACGGTCGTGAACACGAGGGCGATCTCGCCGTTCTTGATCATGTCGACGATGTGCGGACGGCCGTCCTTCACCTTGTTCACGACCTTCACCGGCACGCCAGCCGCTTCGATCGCGGCAGCCGTCCCCTTCGTCGCGACGATCGGGTAGCCGAGGTCGTGCAGCATGCGCGCGACTTCGACGGCCTTCGGTTTATCCGCGTCCATCACGGTCAGCAGCACCGTGCCCGACTCCGGCAGGCGCGAGCCGGCCGCGAGCTGCGACTTGAACAGCGCTTCGCCGAACGTCTGGCCGACGCCCATCACTTCGCCGGTCGAGCGCATTTCAGGCCCGAGGACCGGATCGACGGTCGGGAACTTGACGAACGGGAACACGGCCTCCTTCACGCTGAAGTACGGCGGCTCGACTTCCTTCGTCACGCCCTGCTGCGCGAGCTTCTGGCCGACCATCGCGCGCGCCGCGATCTTCGCGAGCGGCAGGCTGGTCGCCTTCGACACGTACGGCACCGTGCGCGATGCGCGCGGGTTCACTTCCAGCACGTAGATGATGTCCTGCTTCGAACCGTCCGCCTGCGGCACCTGCTGGATCGCGAACTGCACGTTCATCAGGCCGACCACGTTCAGCGCCTTCGCCATCGCGCCCGTCTGGCGCTTCAGCTCGGCCACGGTTTCCTTCGACAGCGAGTACGGCGGCAGCGAGCATGCCGAGTCGCCCGAGTGGACGCCCGCCTGCTCGATGTGCTCCATCACGCCGCCGATGAACACGGCTTCGCCGTCGCAGATGCAGTCGACGTCGCATTCGATCGCGTCGTTCAGGAAGCGGTCGAGCAGCACCGGCGAATCGTTCGACACCTTCACGGCCTCGCGCATGTAGCGCTCGAGGTCGCGCGGCTCGTGGACGATTTCCATCGCGCGGCCGCCCAGCACGTACGACGGGCGCACGACGAGCGGGTAGCCGATTTCGTCCGCGAGCGCGAGCGCTTCGTCTTCGGCGCGCGCGGTGCGGTTCGGCGGCTGGCGCAGGCCGAGGTCCTGCAGCAGCTTCTGGAAGCGCTCGCGGTCTTCGGCCGCGTCGATCATGTCCGGCGACGTGCCGACGATCGGCACGCCGTGCGCCTCGAGGTCGAGCGCGAGCTTCAGCGGCGTCTGGCCGCCGTACTGGACGATCACGCCGACCGGCTTTTCCTTGTCGACGATCTCGAGCACGTCTTCGAGCGTCAGCGGCTCGAAGTACAGGCGGTCGGACGTGTCATAGTCGGTCGACACCGTTTCCGGGTTGCAGTTGACCATGATCGTTTCGTAGCCGTCCTCGCGCATCGCGAGCGCCGCGTGCACGCAGCAGTAGTCGAACTCGATGCCCTGGCCGATCCGGTTCGGGCCGCCGCCCAGCACCATGATCTTCTTGTTGGTGGTCGGCTGCGCCTCGCACTCTTCCTCGTAGGTCGAGTACATGTACGCCGTCTTCGTCGCGAATTCGGCCGCGCAGGTGTCGACGCGCTTGTAGACCGGGCGCACGTTCAGTTCGATACGACGCTTGCGCACGTCTTCCGGCGTCGCGCCGAGCAGCTTCGCGAGGCGGCGGTCGGAGAAGCCGCTCTGCTTCAGGTAGCGCAGCTCGTCGAACGTCAGCGACGCGAGCGTGCGGCCCGACAGCGCCTTTTCCTTCAGGATGATCTGCTCGATCTGCTCGAGGAACCACGGGTCGATCGCGGTTTCCGCGAAGATTTCCTCGGCCGTCATGCCGATGCGGAATGCGTCGCCCACGTACCAGATGCGGTCCGGGCCCGGCTCGTGGATCTCGATCGCGATCTCGTCGCGGTTGGTCGACTTCTCGTCGAGACCGTCGACGCCGACCTCGAGGCCGCGCAGCGCCTTCTGGAACGATTCCTGGAACGTGCGGCCGATCGCCATCACTTCGCCGACCGACTTCATCTGCGTGGTGAGGCGCGAATCGGCTTCACGGAACTTCTCGAACGCGAAACGCGGGATCTTCGTGACGACGTAGTCGATCGTCGGCTCGAACGACGCCGGCGTCTGGCCGCCGGTGATTTCGTTCTTCAGCTCGTCGAGCGTGTAGCCGACCGCCAGCTTCGCGGCGACCTTCGCGATCGGGAAGCCCGTCGCCTTCGATGCGAGCGCCGACGAACGCGACACGCGCGGGTTCATTTCGATGACGACCATGCGGCCGTCCTTCGGGTTGATCGAGAACTGCACGTTCGAGCCGCCGGTGTCGACGCCGATCTCGCGCAGCACCGCGAGCGATGCGTTGCGCAGGATCTGGTATTCCTTGTCGGTGAGCGTCTGCGCCGGCGCGACCGTGATCGAGTCGCCGGTGTGCACGCCCATCGGGTCGAGGTTCTCGATCGAGCAGACGATGATGCAGTTGTCGGCGCGGTCGCGCACGACTTCCATCTCGTATTCCTTCCAGCCGAGCAGCGACTCTTCGATCAGCAGCTCGCGCGTGGGCGACAGGTCGAGACCGCGCTTGCAGATCTCCTCGAACTCCTCGCGGTTGTACGCGATGCCGCCGCCCGAGCCGCCGAGCGTGAACGACGGACGGATCACGACCGGGTAGCCGCTGCCGCCGGTGCCGGCCATGATCTCGGCATGCACCTGGGTCGCCTCTTCCATCGAGTGCGCGATGCCCGACTTCGCGGAGCCGAGACCGATCTTGGTCATCGCTTCCTTGAACTTCTGGCGGTCTTCCGCCTTGTCGATCGCTTCCGGCGACGCGCCGATCAGCTCGACGCCGAACTTCTCGAGCACGCCGTGGTGATGCAGGTCGAGCGCGCAGTTCAGCGCGGTCTGGCCGCCCATCGTCGGCAGGATCGCGTCCGGGCGCTCCTTCTCGATGATGCGTGCGACGACTTCCCACGTGATCGGCTCGATGTAGGTCACGTCGGCCGTGTTCGGGTCGGTCATGATCGTCGCCGGGTTGCTGTTGACGAGAATGACCTTGTAGCCCTCCTCACGCAACGCCTTGCAAGCCTGCGCGCCCGAGTAGTCGAACTCGCACGCCTGGCCGATGATGATCGGGCCGGCGCCGATGATGAGGATGCTCTTGATGTCTGTGCGTTTTGGCATGGCTTGTGAATTCAATAAGTAATCGTTGTCGTGGGTCGGCCGGCAGCGCTCAGCTCATGGTCGCGAGCGCAAGCTTCACCGAGAAACCGATGAACAGGCCGCCCACGCTGCTCGCCGCGCCTGCCGCAAGCTTGCGGCGGCGGCGGAAATGCTCGGCGAGCCGCGCGCCCGCGAAGATCAGCGTGCTCAGGTACAGGAAGCTCGCGCATTGCGCGATCGCCCCGAGCACGACGAACGACAGCGCGGGATGCGGAAATGCCGGGTCGACGAACTGGATGAAGAACGAGATGAAGAACAGGATCGCCTTCGGATTCAGCAGGCTCACGATCAGCGCTTTCCGGAAGGGCCGCTCGCCGTCAACCGCCTGCGGCGCATCGACCGGTGCGTCGCCGCGCGCGCGCAGCTTGCGCCACGCGCTGCGCAGCATCCCGGTGCCGATGTACAGCAGATACGCGGCGCCGCCGTACTTGACGACGGAAAACAGCAGCGGGTTCGCCTTCAGCAGCGACGCGACGCCCGCGGCGGACAGCACCATCAGCACCGTATCGCCGACGAACACGCCGCAGGCCGCGCGGTAGCCGGCCTTCACGCCGCGCTGCGCCGCCAGCGACAGCACGTACATCGAGTTCGGTCCCGGCAGCAGGATGATGAAGATCACGCCGAACACGTAGGTCCAGATATCCGTGATGCCGAGTGCGTGGCCGAACATGATGTGAATCTCCCGTCCTTCGGTTGCGTCAGTGACTTAGGCGTTGCGCTGTTTCGCCGCGTCCATCAGCGCGGTGAAACGGTCGAACAGGTAGCCGATGTCGTGCGGGCCGGGCGACGCTTCCGGGTGGCCCTGGAAGCAGAATGCCGGCTTGTCGGTCAGCTCGAAGCCCTGCAGCGTGCCGTCGAACAGCGACACGTGCGTCACGCGCGCATTGGCCGGCAGCGAATCGGCGTCGACCGCGAAGCCGTGGTTCTGCGAGGTGATCACGACACGGCCGTCGCCGAGATCCTTCACCGGATGGTTCGCGCCGTGGTGGCCCGTCTTCATCTTCAGCGTCTTCGCGCCGACCGCGAGGCCCATGATCTGGTGACCCAGGCAGATGCCGAAGGTCGGCACCCCGCGCGCGATGAATTCCTTCGTGGCCGCGATCGCGTAATCGCAGGGCTCCGGATCGCCGGGGCCGTTCGACAGGAAGATGCCGTCCGGATTCAGCGCGAGCGCATCGGCCGCGCTCGCCTGCGCCGGCAGCACCGTCACGTGGCAGCCGCGCTCCGCGAGCATGCGCAGGATGTTGTACTTGACGCCGAAATCGTACGCGACGACGCGATACTTCGGCGCTTCCTGCATGCCGTAGCCGCCTTCGAGGCGCCATTCGGTCTGCTTCCACTCGAACGGCTTCGTGGTCGACACGACCTTCGCGAGGTCCATGCCCGCGAGGCCCGGGAACGAGCGCGCGAGCTCGATCGCCTTCGCTGCGTCGTCCGAGCCGGTCAGGATGCAGCCGTTCTGCGCGCCCTTGTCGCGCAGGATGCGGGTCAGCTTGCGGGTGTCGATGCCGGCGATCGCGACGACGCCTTCGTCGCGCAGGTAGTCGCCGAGCGTGCGGTCCATGCGGAAATTCGACGCGAGCGTGGGCAGATCACGGATGATCAGGCCGGCGGCATGGACTTTCGTGGCTTCGACGTCTTCGGCGTTGACGCCGACGTTGCCGATATGCGGGTAGGTGAGCGTAACGATCTGGCGCGAGTAGCTCGGGTCAGTCAGGATTTCCTGATAGCCGGTGATCGCGGTATTGAACACGACTTCGCCGATCGTGTGGCCTTCGGCCCCGATCGAATAACCACGAAAGACCGTGCCGTCGGCGAGTGCAAGCAAGGCGGGAGAAAAAGACGGCAACACGGGAGGCTCCTTGGGGAACACCCTGCTGCCGACCTGTTTACCCTGCCGCGCGAGCGCCGCGCTGCGTGGGCGCGCGTGGTCGCTTGCTGGACGCGGCCTGCGTTGTCGAGTCGCGAACCCGGCGCGTGGCGCACGAGGCTTCGCGGCATCGCCCGGCAGGCGGCGTGCGGCGGATGAACGGGATGAAAGAGGTAGGCGCTAGGGTGCGAGGTTGATCAGCACAAACTTTCAAATTATAGCCTGAAAATGGCCCTATCTTCAATGGATATGGCCGTCCGATCGTACGCGCGCCGCGCCCTGCCGCACGGCGCGGCGCGCTGCGGCCCCGTTTCCAGGACCGCCCTACCCGCCAGCGTACCGCCGGATCAGTGCGCTTGGCCAGCGCCGCGCGCGGGCCACACGTACCAGGCCGCACTCGCGAGCTGCAGCGCGAGCAACACGCCCCACGCGGTGAAGTGCGCGGCCGCCGGATAACGGCCGTCGACCGCCGGCCAGTGCGACAGCACCGCGCCGACGCCGATCTGGAACGCGAAGATCAGCAGGAAGATCACGAGCGTGAGCGTCGTGTTCGCGCGGCCGATCAGATGCGCGGGAAAGTGTCCGGCCATCACCGCGTAGGTCAGGATGCCGACGCCGCCAAACATCCCGTATGCCGCCCACAGCGCGGCCGGCGGCAGCGGCACGCGCGCGACAATCGCCAGTTGCGTCGCGACGAACAGCGCCATGCCGACGCCGCAGAACGCGTAGACCGACACGCCGCGCCGCTCGAGCACGCGCGCGGCCGCGCCGAAGCCGACGCAGCCGGCCATCATCGCGAAGCCGAGCACCGACACGAGGCGCGCGGCATGCGCCGCATCGAAACCGGCGACATCGCGCAGATACGGCCCGACCCACAGCGACTGCATCGCGTAGAACACACCC
Organism: Burkholderia sp. Tr-20355; assembly: GCF_017104685.1. Classification (NCBI taxonomy): domain Bacteria; kingdom Pseudomonadati; phylum Pseudomonadota; class Betaproteobacteria; order Burkholderiales; family Burkholderiaceae; genus Burkholderia; species Burkholderia sp. Tr-20355. Next base: position 83,742 of record NZ_JAAGPK010000013.1, read on the forward strand.
TGCGTGACGACGGAGAATGACGAGATCTTCCAGAACGCGCGGCTGCTCAGGATGTGCCACGTGCCCTTGAACTGGCTGACGAGGCCGCCCTGGTGGCGCGCCTGCTTCGCCTCGGGCGCACCGAAGCCGATCGACGCCGCGACGGCCACCGTCAGCACCGCGAGGCCGAAACAGATCGCGCGCCAGTTCGTCCAGCCGAGCAGCCAAGTCAGCGGCGAGCCGACCATCACGCCGCCAAGGCCGCCCACGGCCATCACGAGGCCGTTGACGAGCGGCAGCCGGCCGACGGGGAAATGCTGCGCGAGTGCCTTGAACGCCGCGCCGAGACATACCGATACGCCGACGCCGATCAGCAGCCGGCCGACCATCATCGTGCCGAGGCCGTGCGCGGCGCCGAACACGGCCGCACCGGCCGCCGCAAACAGCAGCATGCCGGCCGTCACGCGACGCGGGCCGAAGTGGTCGAGCATCACGCCGGCCGGAATCTGCGCACCCGCGAAGCCGAGGAAATAGAGGCTGGTCAGCAGGCCGAGGTCGGCGGCCGACAGCCCGAGCTCGTGCGTGACGAACGGCGCGAAGCCCAGATTGACGCCGCGAAACACGTACGACACGAAATACCCGACCGAAAACAGCGCGAGCACCCTCACCTGCACCGACGACATCACTTCCCCTCGTTATATGAAGACATCCGAAACGGCGCCCTCGCACCGCGCACAAACGAAAACGCCGTCACCTCGGTGACGGCGTTTCGTCGCATTTCGTCGGATGATAGCGCAATCGCGCGAACCCGACCGGCCGCCCGCTGCGCGGGGCAGCCGCGTTACTTCTTCTTGCCCTTGTGTGCCGCGGCCTTGGCCGGCGCGGCCTTCGCGGACGCCGCCTTCGCCGACCTGGCGGCCGGCTTTGCCGCACCGCGCTTCGCGCCGTGCGACTTGCCGCCCACCGCGAGGCTTGCACGCTCGATGTGCGCCCCGGCGGACGACGTCGCGATCCGCTCCGGGCCGGGTTCCGCCGGCACCGAACGGCCGACCGGCACGTGCAGCACGAGCGCCTGGCCCGGCATCGCGAGATCGCGGTGCGTGCGGTTCCACGCCTTCAACTGACCGACCGACACGCCGTAGCGGCCGGCGATCGCCGCCATCGACTGCTTGCGGCGCACGCGGATCAGCATCTTGCGCGTGTCGGGTACGTCCGGTTCCATCGCGAGCGCGCCGTTTTCGGCGACGTCGGCGCTGATGTCCTCGTCATCGTCGTCGCCGCGCGGCACGACGATCGTCGAGCCCGGCTTCAGGCGCATGCCGGCCGGAATCTTGTTGACCGACATCAGCGTATCGGCGTCCACGCCGATCTTCTCGGCGATCGCGGCCGGGCGCGCGCGCTCGCTCACCGTATAGGTGGTCCACGTCGACAGTTGGCCGTTGTAGGTCTTCAGGTTCTTCTCGAACGCCGACGCGTTGTCGAACGGCAGCAGGATCTGCGGCTCGGTCGCCCCGAGGATCACCGGCTTCGAGAACGACGGGTTCAGCGAGCGGAACTCGTCGAGCGACAGGTTCGCGAGCTTCGCGGCAACCGCGACGTCGATGTCGCGCGCGGTCGTGACCGTCACGAAATACGGGTGGTTCGGGATGTCCGGCAGCGTCAGGCCATACTGCTGCGGGCTCGCGATGATGTTCTTCACCGCCTGCAGCTTCGGCACGTAGTTGCGCGTCTCGTTCGGCATCCGCAGGTTCTGGTAGTCGGTCGGCAGGCCGGCCGCCTGGTTGCGCGCGATCGCGCGCTGCACGTTGCCCTCGCCCCAGTTGTACGCGGCCAGCGCCAGATACCAGTCGCCGAACATGTCATGCAGGCGCGACAGGTAGTCGAGCGCGGCGCTCGTCGACGCGAGCACGTCGCGGCGCTCGTCCTGCCACATGTTGCGCTTCAGGTTGTACGTGCGGCCCGTGCCGGGCATGAACTGCCACATGCCGGCCGCCTTCGCGACCGACAGCGCCTGCGGGTTGTACGCGGACTCGATGAACGGCAGCAGCGCGAGCTCGGTCGGCATGTGACGCGCCTCGAGCTCCTCGACGATGTGATACAGGTACTTCTGCGAGCGCTCGGTCATGCGCTGCACGTAATCCGGACGCTGCGTGTACCAGGTCGTCTGCATGTCGACGAGGTCGCTCTGCAGGTCGGGCATCTGGAAGCCGCGGCGGATGCGCCCCCACAGATCGGAGTCGGCACTGGTCAGGTCGCCGACGGATTGCTTGTCGACGTCGACAGTTTCTTTGGCGGTGGCTGATTTACGGAGGTAGTTGGACGTCGCCTGCGAATCGGCGGCGTTGTTGGCGACAGGCGCCTGGCTCGCACAAGCGGCGAGTAGCAGGACCACCATCGCACTCAATATAAGTCGCATGAAAATCTCGGCTTCCGACGGCTGGAAATTGCAGGCGATACTACGGAAGTGCGTGCTTCACGTCAATAAAAACACCGAAAACTCAGCGAAATCCTACATTTGGAGCAATTTTTACAGACACCGCTTGAGCTTTGGAGTCCTCCGGAAATCATCATCGGAACCGGTTTTTCCACTCGCGCATCAGCGTGAATGCCGCCAGACGATCCGGCACTGTTTCGTGCAGCTCGGCCTCGAGCGTGGCATGTATCGCCGTGCTGTCCGCCCGCATGAACGGGTTAACGGCACGCTCGTGAGCAATCGTAGTGGGCAGCGTCGGCACGCCGCGCGCGCGCAGCGCCTGCGCTTCGTCGCGCCACGCGGCGAGCGCCGCATTGCCGGGCTCGCACGCGAGCGCGAAGCGGATATTGGACAGCGTGTATTCGTGTGCGCAATGCACGCGCGTGTCGCCCGGCAGCGCCGCGAGCGCGTCGAGCGACGCGAGCATCTGCGCGGGCGTGCCTTCGAACAGGCGGCCGCAGCCGCACGAGAACAGCGTGTCGCCGCAGAACACGTGCGGCGCCGCGTTGCGCGGCCCGGCCGCCTGGAAATAGGCGATGTGGCCGCGCGTATGACCGGGTACGTCGAGCACGTCGAACGCAACGGCCGGCGCGTCGAGCGTCACGCGATCGCCGCCCGCCAGCGGCCGCGTGACCACGCCGATCGCTTCGGCCGCGGGGCCGTATACCGCCAGCGGCGCATCGGCCGGTTGGCTATCGCGCAGCGCCTCGACACCGCCGACATGGTCGGCGTGGTGGTGCGTGAGTAAAATAGCGGTCAACCGCCAGCCTCGTTCGGCAAGAACCCGGCGTACGGGCGCGGCTTCACCCGGATCGACGGCGATTGCATCGCGGCCGTCCGAGACGAGCCAGATATAGTTGTCTTCGAATGCCGGAACCGGCACGTATTCCAGCTCGTTCATGGGCGCGCAATCATCGTTATGTCTGACCGTCAAATTATAGACTGGCCCGCCTGGACCGACTCGCCTCCCGGCCGCTACGTGCTGGGCTGGGAGCAGGCGCAGCTCGACCGGATCGTGTCCGACGTCTTCGGGTTCCACGCGCTGCAGCTCGGCTTGCCGCAGCTCGACGCGTTGCGCGAGAACCGCATGCCGTATCGCGGCCTCGTGCTCGACCCGGCGAGCGGCGCGAGCGCGCCGTACCAGTACCCGTGGGCACGCGAGGCGCACGCACCCGAGCATGCGCCCGCCGATCGCAGCACGACCTGGTGCGACCTGCTCGACCTGCCGTTCGAGTCGCAGAGCGTCGACCTGATCGTGATGCCGCACACGCTCGAATTCACGTCCGACCCGCACCGCCTGCTGCGCGAGGCCGAGCGCGTGCTGATGCCGGAAGGCCAGCTCGTGATCACCGGCTTCAATTCGCTCAGCCTGTGGGGCATGCGCCAGTCGTTCGGGCGCATGGCGAACCACCCGTTCGTGCCGGCCACGCGCGACCAGATCGCGTTCATCCGGCTCAAGGACTGGATCAAGCTGCTCGGTTTCGACCTCGAACGCGGCCGCTTCGGCTGCTACCGCCCGCCGCTCGTCACCGACAAGTGGCTGGCCCGCTACGGCTTCATGGAGGCCGCCGGCGACCGCTGGTGGCCGATCTTCGGCGCCGTCTACATGGTGACGGCCGTCAAGCGCGTGCGCGGCATGCGCCTCGTCGGCCAGATCAAGATGAAGAAGCCCGTGCTCGCCCCGGGCCTGACGCCGGCGGCCTCCCCGACCACCCATCAAGAACATTCATGACAATCGATACCATCGACATCTATACCGACGGCGCCTGCAAGGGCAACCCCGGCCCCGGCGGCTGGGGCGCACTGATGCGCTACGGCGACAAGGAGAAGGAGCTGTTCGGCGGCGAGCCGAACACGACCAACAACCGCATGGAGCTGATGGGCGTGATCGCCGCGCTCGAAGCGCTGAAGCGGCCGTGCCAGGTGATCGTCCATACCGACTCGCAGTACGTGCAGAAAGGCATCAGCGAGTGGATCCACGGCTGGAAGAAAAAAGGCTGGGTCACCGCGGCGAAAACACCCGTGAAGAACGCCGACCTGTGGAAGCGGCTCGACGCGCTCGTCGCGCAGCATGAAGTCGAGTGGCGCTGGGTCAAGGGCCACGCGGGCCACCCCGAAAACGAGCGCGCGGACGCGCTCGCCAATCGCGGCGTCGAATCACTCACGGCCTGAACGCCGGCCGTTCCCCTGTTTTCTTCGTTTTCCCCGACATGCGCCAGATCATTCTCGATACCGAAACCACCGGCCTGAACGCCCGCACGGGCGACCGCCTCATCGAAATCGGCTGCGTCGAGCTGCTGAACCGGCGGCTCACCGGCAACAACCTGCATTTCTACGTGAACCCCGAGCGCGACAGCGATCCGGGCGCACTGGCGGTGCACGGCCTCACGACCGAATTCCTCAGCGACAAGCCGAAATTCGCGGAAGTCGCCGACCAGATCCGCGACTTCGTGAAGGACGCCGAGCTGATCATCCACAACGCGCCGTTCGACCTTGGCTTTCTCGACGCGGAATTCGCGCGGCTCGGCCTGCCGCCGTTCACCGAACATTGCGGCGGCGTGATCGACACGCTCGTGCAGGCCAAGCAGATGTTCCCAGGCAAGCGCAACTCGCTCGACGCGCTGTGCGACCGTTTCGGCATCAGCAACGCGCACCGCACGCTGCACGGCGCACTGCTCGACTCGGAGCTGCTCGCCGAGGTGTATCTCGCGATGACGCGCGGCCAGGACAGCCTCGTGATCGACATGCTCGACGACGCGGGCGCCGACGGCGGCGCGGCGAACGGCCAGCGCGTCTCGCTCGCCGCGCTCGACCTGGCCGTCGTGGTCGCGAGCGACGACGAACTCGCCGCGCACCAGGCGCAGCTCGACGAGCTCGACAAGTCGGTCAAGGGCACCTGCGTGTGGCGCAAGTCCGCCGACGAAGGCGCCGCGGAAGCGGCCTGACGCCTGCCCATACGCGCCGCGGCCGCGCTTACGCGCGCGGCTGCAGCGCGATGACGGCCATCCCGCCGAGCGCGAGCGCCGCGCCGGCCACGTCCCAGCGGGTCAGCGCGACGCCGTCGACCACCCGCAACCACACCAGCGCCACCGCGATGTAGACGCCGCCGTACGCGGCATAAGTGCGCCCGGCCGCGCTCGGGTGCAGCGTCAGCAGCCACGCGAACAGCGCGAGCGAGAGCGCGGCCGGCACCAGCAGCCAGGCCGGACGCCCATCCTTCAGCACGAGCCACGGCAGGTAGCAGCCGACGATTTCGGCCAGCGCGGTAGCGGCGAACAGCGCCGCGATCCTGATCAGTTCGGTCATCCGGTTCCTCGTGAATTCGGCCCCCGTCGCCGGGCGCTGCACGGCCCCGCCGCGCGTCGCCGATCATACCCGAGCAGGCCTCGCCGAATCCCCCGCCAGGCGGGCGTCTCCCGGTAATTTGCACGATCATCCGTCATCGTGCTATCATGTCGCCTGTTTCAACATTCAATCTCTGTCTATTCGATTTCGGGAGAAACCCGTCCGCGCGTTGCGGGCCGGCCTTTCGACCGAAATTGCACCCACAGGAAAGCCCGCCCGACAGGCCCGCTTTTCTCGTTTCGTTGCCCCTCCGGGGCGTTGCCGGAACACCGGACCCTTCGTCCGCACCGGCATCCGCCGCCTGCATCACGCGGCCCATTCTTCATGAGCGCACTGTCGCGACGGCCCATCGGGCCCGCGTCGAAGCAGCCCCTTACGGCCTTTTGCTGCCCCTTGTGCAGTAAGCGCTTAATGGTCTGCCCCGACGCGCCGCACCCGACATCGCGCTCGCCGGCAAACCGTGTCGGACGGCCCGCCCGTTCCGGCGCAGTCAAAGGAGTGCATGACCTTGACCGCAACACACGTCAGCCCGACCGCTGCTTCTTCCACCGCTTCGCCGTCCGGCGAGGCTCCGCTCGCCGCGGACGACATCACCGTCGTCGACCAGAGCCTGCTCAAGCGCGCCGTCAGCGCGATGGCCATCGGCAACGCGATGGAATGGTTCGACTTCGGCGTCTACAGCTACATCGCCGTCACGCTCGGCAAGGTGTTCTTCCCGTCCAGCAGCCCGTCCGCGCAGCTGCTCGCGACCTTCGGCACGTTCGCGGCCGCGTTCCTCGTGCGCCCGCTCGGCGGCATGGTGTTCGGCCCGCTCGGCGATCGCATCGGCCGCCAGCGCGTGCTCGCCGCGACGATGATCATGATGGCCGTCGGCACCTTCGCGATCGGCCTGATCCCGAGCTACGCGTCGATCGGCATCATGGCGCCCGTGCTGCTCCTCGTCGCCCGCCTCGTGCAGGGCTTCTCGACCGGCGGCGAGTACGGCGGCGCCGCCACCTTCATCGCCGAATTCTCGACCGACAAGCGCCGCGGCTTCATGGGCAGCTTCCTCGAGTTCGGCACGCTGATCGGCTACGTGATGGGCGCCGGCGTCGTCGCGCTGCTCACCGCGTCGCTGTCGCAGGAAGCGCTGCTGTCGTGGGGCTGGCGCGTGCCGTTCCTGATCGCCGGCCCGCTCGGCCTGATCGGCCTCTACATCCGGATGCGGCTCGAGGAAACGCCCGCGTTCAAGCGCCAGGCCGAAGAGCGCGAAGCGCAGGACAAGGCCGTGCCGAAAGCGCGGTTCCGCGAGACGCTGATGCGCAACTGGCGTGCGCTGCTGCTGTGCGTCGGCCTCGTGCTGATCTTCAACGTGACCGACTACATGGTGCTGTCGTACCTGCCGAGCTTCATGTCGTCGACGCTGCACTTCGACGAATCGCACAGCCTCGTGCTCGTGCTGATCGTGATGGTGCTGATGATGCCGATGACGCTGTACGCCGGCCGCCTGTCGGACAAGATCGGCCGCAAGCCCGTGATGCTCGCCGGCTGTGTCGGCCTGCTCGTGCTGTCGATCCCGTCGATGATGCTGATTCACGCGGGCACCACGGCGTCGGTGTTCGGCGGCCTGCTGATCCTCGGCGTGCTGCTGTCGTGCTTCACCGGCGTGATGCCGTCGGCGCTGCCGGCGCTGTTCCCGACCGAGATCCGCTACGGCGCGCTCGCGATCGGCTTCAACGTGTCGGTATCGCTGTTCGGCGGCACGACGCCGCTGATGACCGCGTGGCTCGTCGACGTGACGCACAACCTGATGATGCCCGCGTATTACATGATGGGCGCCGCCGTGATCGGCATCGTGTCGGTCGTCGCGCTCGCGGAAACCGCGCGCCAGCCGCTGAAGGGCTCGCCGCCGGCCGTCGCGACGCGTCGCGAGGCGCACCAGCTCGCGCGCAAGCTGCGTGAAGAGGACGATGCGCCGCAGATGTACGACGTCGCGACGCCGGCACGCGCGTGAGCGTCCTGCAATGAAAAAGCCCCGGCCGCAGCCGGGGCTCGATCGAACCCGATCCGCCCGAGCGGCTTGCGCCGGCCGGGCTTTTTTTCATCCTTTCGATGCGGCCGCCTTCACGCGCGCGCTTCGCAGTGGCGGCAGAAGATCAGCTCGCGCGAACGCGACACGGCCGCCTGGGCACCGCGCGTCGCCATGATCAATCCGACCTGGCCGAGATTGAAATCGCGCTCGACCATCAGCTGCGTCAGCGCGGCGAGCGGCAACACGACGGACGGGTGGTACAGGCTCGATTCGATCAGGGCTTTCATCATCGGCTCCATCTGGCAATGCGTCATTCGATGGAGTGGATTCTAGGGACCGGCCGCTTCCGGATAAACAGCGCGAATGCGAAGTCACTTGTCAGCGGTTGCGAACAATCGGCAAACCCTTGCCGGACAAGGCACTCGGCCTACGCGAGCGGCGTTTCGACGAATGCCGGCAGCGTCTCGGCCCGTGCCGAATGCGCGGCCAGCGCCGGATAGCGGGCCGGATCGATCCGCGCGAGCGCCGGGTAATCGGCCGCCATGAATTGCGTGAAACGCCATGCGACCGCGACCGTCACGTCGGATTGCAGCAGGCGCGCACCGCCTAACCAGCCGTTCGCGGCCGCGACGAGCGGCTCCAGTGCGCCGTATGCGGCCTCAAGCTGGCCCAGCACGCGCTCGAGCCACGGCGCGTGCTGCTTGTCGGCCGGTCGCAGCGCCTGCTCGTAGACGACCTGGACGGTCTTTTCGGCCGCCGCCAGCGCGAACCCGACGGGCACGAGCACGCGCAACCGCGCATCGGCGGTGTCGGGCAGCAGGCGCCGCTCGGGCGCGACGCAATGATCGAGATAGTCGACGATCAGCGACGAATCGATCAGCGTCGAGCCGTCGTCGGTCACCAGCGTCGGCGCCTTGACGACCGGGTTGAAGGTGCCGAACTGCTCGAAATGACGAAACACCGAGATCGAATGGTGTTCGAACGGCAGGTCGAGCAGCTTCGCCGAAATGGCGACACGGCGCACGAACGGGGAATCCAGCATGCCGATCAGCTTCATCGCAAACGCTCCGCTTCTGGGGGGGATGGGACCGACGACTGTAGCAGTGTCGCGCCGCACCGGCCAGCGCGCCCGCACGCTTGATGCTAAGCAGACGGCCGCGCTTTCGGCTCCCGCTGCGCGGCCACAGTGACCATAATGAAGATTCACGCCCCCTTCCGCCCCAAGGTTCGCCATGTGGTATGCCCTCGTCGAGCAGCAGCGGGAATGGATGCGCGCCTGGCGCGCGGCGACGCGGCACGCGTTCGACGCATGGCCCGCGGCCACGCTGCCGCACGCTGCGTCGTCGTGCTACGACGACCTGTTCGAACCGCTGCTCGGCCCGTCGGCCGGGCCGCCGCGCTTCGACATCGGGCGGCCGGCCGTCGACGAACGCGTCGTCGCCCGCACGCCGTTCTGCGACCTGCGGCGCTTCGTGCGCGCCGACGCACAGCAGCACCG
>NZ_JAAGPK010000145.1:0-20858 GCF_017104685.1 Burkholderia sp. Tr-20355
AAGAAGAGCAGCTGTGCCAGGCGGGCGCGTGGGAGCAGCACAGCTGCACGACATCGGTGCTGAAGACCGAGGGCGCAAGGCGGTCGCGTGTGTCGTAGCGAGCCGCCGACAAACGAGATCTACCCTGACCTTACCACTCTTTCCCTACACGCCGCTCTGCCGATCTGGCCGCCGAGCGCCGCGCGGCCGAGCCACGGGTAGCGGCGGCGGAATGCGTCGCCGCGCATCACCTGCAGCGGCAGGCCGTGTTCGCCGGCGAGCGCGGCGTACGCGTCGAGCGCGTCGAGATCGGCGTCGCTGCGCGCGAGCCGCAGATGGCCCGACACGACGAATTCGCCGGCGATGCCGATCAGTTCGGGCAGGCGGTCCCAGATGCGCCGCGCACGCAGCGCGAGCGGCAGTTGCTCGGCCGGCCGGCCCTGGCAGCGCACGCCGCCGTAGTTCACGCCGCTCGCCTGCGCGCCGCAATCGCGCCGTTCGAACAGCCCGGTGCGCAAGCCGCGGCGCGTCAGCGCGAGGGTGGCCGACGCGCCGACGAGGCCGCCGCCGACGATCGCGACGTCGTAATGCGGGCGCTCACTCATCGCGCGCCTCGTCGGGAATCGCCGCGACATCGTCGCCCGTGAGCGCGGCCGAGATCGGGAACGGCTTCACGGGCGGTTGCGCACGCAACCGGCCGACGTCGGCGAGCGGGCGCGCGGTTGCGGCGGCCAGCACGAGCGCGGCGGCGTCGCCGCACATGCGGCCCTGGCAGCGACCCATGCCGACGCGTGTCAGCGCCTTCAGCCGGTTCAGTTCGGTCGCCGCGCCGTCGCGGACGCAGCGCCGCAGCGTGCCGGCGTCGATTTCCTCGCAGCGGCACACGATCGTGTCGTCTGGGCAGCGTGCCACCAGCTCGACTGGCGGCGCGAACGCCGTTTCGAGGCCCGCGCGGAATGCGCCGATGCGTGCGAGCGTGCGTTCGAGCGTTGCCGCGTCGGGTTTGCCGGATAACGACGGCGACGCGATGCCGGCGTCGTCGAGCAACGCGAGCGCCGCTCGCCGGCCCGATGCTTCGGCCGCGTCGGCACCCGCGATGCCCGCGCCGTCGCCGGCGACGTACAGGCCGCGCACCGACGTGCGGCCGGCCGCGTCGCGCTCGGGCAGCCATGCACGATTGAGCGGGTCGAACCCGAACCGGCAGCCGGCGAGATCGGCGAGCTGCGTTTCGGACCGCAGGCCGAAGCCGAGGCCGAGCGCGTCGCAGTCGAGCCGGCGCGGCGGGACGCCGTCGCCGTCACCGGCGGCGCGCCACGCCAGTCCCGTCACATGCCGGTCGCCGAGCACGCGCTCGAGCGTGACGCCCGTTTCGATCGCGACGCCCCGCGCGCGCAGCCAGCCGATGTAATAGAGCCCCTTCGCGAAGGTCGACGGCACGCGCAGCAGCGCGGGCGCGGCGGCGGCCTGACGGCGCAGCGGGCTCGTGTCGAGCACGGCCGCGACCTGCGCGCCGGCCTTCGCATACTGATAGGCGACGAGGTAAAGCAGCGGGCCCGTGCCCGCGAACACGATGCGCCGGCCGATCGCGCAGCCCTGCGCCTTCAGCGCCACCTGTGCGCCGCCGAGCGTATACACGCCCGCGAGCGTCCAGCCCGGCACGGGCAGCAGGCGGTCGGTCGCGCCGCTCGCGACGATCAGGTGCGAGTACGGCACCGTCACTTCGTGGCCGTCCTGCAGCGTGTCGACGCGGCCCGCGCCGCACGACCACGCGAGCGTATTCGGCCGGTAGTCGACCTGCGGCAGCAGCGCGGCCATCGTCCGGTGCACGGCGTCGGCCTTGGCCGCCTCGAAACCGTACAGCGCGCGCTTGCCGCGCGTGAATGCGCCGCCGGCCGGCGGTTGCCGGTAGATCTGCCCGCCCCAGCGCGCGTTTTCGTCGATCACGACGGGGCGCAGCCCCGCGTCGACCAGCGCTTCGGCCGCGCGCACGCCGGCCGGCCCGGCGCCGACGATCACCGGTTGCAGCCCGGCGCTCACGATGCGTCTCCGCTCGCGGGCCCGGCGGCCGTGACAATCCGCATGCCGTCGGCGATCGGCGTCGAGCATGCGCGCACGCGCGCGCCGGCTTCGGTGCGCACCCAGCAGTCCTGGCACGCGCCGATCAGGCAGAAGCCCGCGCGCGGCTGGCCGCTGAATTCGCTCACGCGCACGCGGCGCTGTGCGACGAGGATCGCGGTGAGCACGGTATCGCCGGCGAGCGCCTGCGCGGGGCGGCCGTCGAGCGTGAACGCGACGGCGGCGCGCTCGCGTTCGGCGATGCGCACGAACTGTGCGCCGTCGGTGGAACGGGAAACGGAAGTCGTCATCAGTGTTGGCCGATCAGGATGCGGTTCAGGCCGTACACGCGATCGAGCAGCAGCATCGCGCCGGCGGTGATGAAGATGACGAGCGCCGACACCGACGCCATCATCGGGTCGATCGATTCGGTCGCGTACATGTACATGCGCACGGGCAGCGTGACCGTCTGCGGCGACGTGACGAAGATCGACATCGTCAGTTCGTCGAAGCTGTTGATGAACGCGAGCAGCCAGCCGCCCGTGATGCCGGGCACGATCATCGGCAGCGTGATGCGCCGGAAGGTCGTCCACGGGTCCGCGCCGAGCGAGCACGCGGCCTGCTCGATGCTGCGGTCGAGGCCCGCGACGGACGCGAGCACGAGCCGCATCACGAACGGCGTGATGACGATCATGTGCGCGAGCACGAGCCAGGCGAACGAGCCGGTCGCGCCGATCAACGCGAAGAAACGCAGCAGCGCGATGCCGAGCACGAGACCGGGAATCACGAGCGGCGACAGCAGCAGCCCGTTCAGGAACGCGCGGCCGGGAAACGCCGCGCGGCCGATGGCGAGGCCCGCCGGCAGCGCGATCGCGAGCGACAGCGTGGCCGACGCGAACGCGAGCTTCACGCTGTTGAGGAACGCGGTGACGAAGTCGGGATAGTCGAGGATCGCGCGGAACCAGCGCAGCGACAGCCCGCGGGTCGGCAGCGTCAGCGTTTCGTCTGGCGTGAACGCGACGAGCACGACGATCACGAGCGGCGCGAGCACGAACAGGATCACGAGCGTGTGGAAGGCGAGGGCAACGGGGCCGTTCTTTCTCATCGCGATGCGCCTCCGAGGCTGCGCGCGTAGCGGCGTTCGAGCACGCGGTAGTAAGTGAGCATCACGACGAGGTTCGCGACCAGCAGCAGCACCGCGATCGTCGCGCCGAGCGGCCAGTTCAGCGAGCCGAGGAATTCGTCGTAGACGGCCGTGGCCGCGACCTTCAGCCGGCGTCCGCCGAGCAGGCCGGGGATCGCGAACGCGCTCGCCGACAGCCCGAACACCATCAGGCTGCCCGACAGCACGCCCGGCATCAGTTGCGGCAGCACGATGCGGCGCAGCGTCGTGAACGGCGATGCGCCGAGCGACAGCGCCGCGTGCTCGGTCTGCGGATCGAGCCGCTGCAGCGCGGTCCACACGGGAATCACCATGAACGGCAGCATCACGTGCACCAGCGCGATCACGATCGCGAAGGTCGTGTATTCGAGCTTGTACGGCCCGAGGCCGGCGAGCCCGAGCGCCTGGTTCACGAGCCCGCTCGTGTTCAGCAGCATGCTCCAGCCGAACGCGCGCACGACCACCGACACCAGCAGCGGCGCGAGGATCGCGAGCAGGAACAGCGAGCGCCACGGGTCGCGCATTTTCGACAGCACGTATGCTTCCGGCGTGCCGATCGCGACGCAGATCGCGGTCGTCAGCGCGGCGATGCCGAACGTGCGCGCGAAGATCGTGTGGAAGTACGACGAGCCGAGCACGTCCGCGTAGTTGCCGAACTGGAACGCGGCGATCGGGCCGGTGGCCGGGTCGAAGCGGTAGAAGGTCAGTACGAACGTCATCGCGAGCGGCACGAGCACGAGCGCGGCGAACAGCACGAACGCGGGCGCGCACATCAGCCACAGCGGCGCATGTGCGCGCCAGGTCGCGCGCATCGCGTGCGCGGCGGCGGCGCGTGCCGGTACGGCGTCGGCGGAAACCGCGGCCGCGAGCGCGGCCGGTGCGCCGTCGGTCGGGAGCGGGCGGACAGGCTGTCCCATTCAGGCCTCCCGGCGCATCACGCGCACCGCGTCGCTGTGCCAGTCGATCCCGACCGGCGCGCCTTCCGAAAGCGGCTCCGCGCCTTCGTTCTGGCAGCACACGAGCACTTCGCCGAGCGCGCTGTCGACGCGGTACAGCCACTGGCTGCCGAGGAAGAAGCGGCTCGTGACGGTCGCGGCGAAGCGGCCCGCATCGGGCGCGCACAGCCGCAGCTTCTCGGGACGGATGCAGACCGACACCGCATCGCCGACGCGCATGTCGCGCTCGCGCGGCGGCAGGTGCGCGGTGCGGCCCGTCTCGGCGAGGTCGTGCCCGAGGTCGATGCGCATGGCGTCGCCGTCGTGCGCGACGATCGTGCCGGGCAGCAGGTTCGCCTTGCCGATGAACTGCGACACGAAGCGGTTTTCCGGGCGCTCGTACGCGCGGTACGGCGTATCGGTCTGCGTGATGCGGCCGGCTTCCATCACGACCACGCGATCGCTGATCGACAGCGCTTCCGACTGATCGTGCGTGACCATGATCGTCGTCGTGCCGATCTTGCGCTGGATCGCGCGCAGCTCGAACTGCATGTCCTCGCGCAGCTTCGCGTCGAGGTTCGACATCGGTTCGTCGAGCAGCAGCACCGGCGGCTCGATCACGACCGCGCGCGCGATCGCGACGCGTTGCCGCTGGCCGCCCGACAGCTCGCGCGGGAAGCGGTGCGCGAGCGTGTCGAGACGCACGAGCGCGAGCGCCGCACGGATGCGTTCGGCACGCTCGGCCTTGTCGACGCCGCGCATGTCGAGGCCGAAGCCGACGTTCTCCGCGACGCTCATGTGCGGAAACAGCGCATAACTCTGGAACACGATGCCGAGCCCGCGCCGGTTCGGCTTCAGGTGCGTGATGTCCTGCCCGTCGAGCGCGATGCGGCCGCGCGTGACGTCGACGAAGCCCGCGATCATCTGCAGCGTGGTGGTCTTGCCGCAGCCGGACGGGCCGAGCAGCGACACGAACTCGCCTTGTTCGACCGACAGGTTGACGTCGGCGACGGCGGTGAGTTCGCCGAAGGTTTTCGTCAGGTCCGTAAGCGTGAGAAACGACATGGGAAGCTCCGGGTTCGCACACCGCGTGGCCGGTGTACCGATGTCGCGGACTCTAGCCAGCCATATTTCGGCGCGTCAATTTCGAATTCTGCTGAACGGGAGGAATTTCGGAAAAATTCCGTTGAATGGAACGGATGGCGAAATCGCGTGCGAATCGTTCCGTTGGGTGACGTGTGGCCGAGCCGCGAAACGCGCGCGTCAATCCCGTGCACACCCGGATGCCCGTGGAATTTCGGCGGGACGACAATGACGGCTACCGTATTCCGTTCAGTGAAATCATCGAGGAGAGCCGGCATGCAGGAACCCCATTCGACCGGAACGTCGCCGGCCGCACGCGCGCCGCGCCCGGACGTGGACACCGCCGATGCGGCCGGCGCGCCGGGCACCGGCATGCTGCAGCGCGCGTTCGCGATCCTGCGCGCGCTGGCCGGCATGCAGCAGGATGGCGTGCGCGTCACGCATCTGGCGAAGGCCGTCGGGCTCACGCAGGGCACCGCGCACCGGATCCTGCAATCGCTGATCGCCGAAGGGATGGTCGAACAGGACGAGCAGTCGAAGCTGTACCGGCTGAGCGTCGACTTCTTCGCGCTCGCCGCGCAGGCCGGCAACCCGAGCAGCATGCGCACGCTGTGCCGTCCCGCGCTGCTGAGGCTGTGCGCGAGCCTCGGCGAGACCATCTTCCTGCTCGTGAAGAGCGGCTTCGACGCCGTGTGTCTCGACCTGTGCGAAGGGCCGTTTCCGATCCGCTCGTTTACCGGCGACATCGGCGGACGCATCGCGCTCGGCGTCGGGCAGGGCAGCCTCGCGATCCTCGCGTTCCTGCCCGAAGCCGAACGCGAGGAAGTGATCCGCTTCAACGTGCCGCGCATTCGCGGCTACGGCGTGCTCGACGAGGTGTACCTGCGCACCGAGATCGAACGCGTGCGGCAACTCGGCTACGCGGGCCGCAACAGCGGCGTGCTCGACGGGATGGCTGGCGTCGCGGTGCCGATCCTCGATCGCACCGGTTATCCGGTCGGCGCGTTGAGCGTCGGCACGCTCGCGTCGCGCCTCGGCGACGACCGCATGCCGATGGTCGTCGAACTGCTGCGGCGCCAGGCCGACGCGATCGGCCCGCGTACCAATCCGTTCGACGCCGCGTTGCGGCGGCCGATGCACGGGCTGTCGGGGAAAACCGTCTAACGCACGTCGCGCGTCGCCGTTTCGTCGGCTTGCCGACGCGCGCCATTCACGTCCGATCAAAGCGTGTGTTGTCCAGCGGGCCGGTGCCGCGCACGCGCAGTCGACGGTGACGCTGTGCGGGTTCGTCGACGATTGTCCTCGTCGACCTGTTCCGGCCGCGCATGATGCCGATGAACATGCCTGTCTATCGCGTGACGTGTTCCGCGAACGCGGCCGACGTATGCACGACGATGGTCGGCGGCCGCGCGTCGTCGCGGGCGAGCGTGGCGTTACTGCCTTCGCGACCGATAGAGCGTGGGCCAGTCGCCGGGCGCGACACCGCCGCACGTCTCCTGCCGGGCCGCGGACGACATGCGAAAGGCCTGGCCATCCCAGATCCATTCGGCCCGAAACCCGCAATCGGCCATCCCGCGCCCTTTGCCGAAAGTCGACAGGGTGCCGGTAGCGGGATCGAAGTTCGGTTCGAACAGCGAGGCGTCCGACGCGCCGCCCTCTGCATCGCTCAGCTTGACGGGCTCCGGCGCTCCGCCACCCGTGCGCGGGGCGATGAACACGTCCGACGATCCCTGGTACGCGCCTTGAATGCAGGGAAGAAAAACCAGCGCCGTTCTGGCGTCGAGCGCATACGCCGCCTCTTCGAGATACTTCGACGCATTCTCTTCGCACGTGCTGGCATCCCGGACACGTTTCGTGCGCGCGATCAAGCTCTTTTCCTCCTGCGCGGACAGCTGCGCGGCGATCTTCCGCGCCGGCACGACCGGCAGCGGCGGCGCGGGCGTGACCTGCGACGCGGGGGCCGCGCCTTTGCGGATCAATGCGGTCGCGCCGCCGGCGCGCCCCTGCCGCTCGTCGATGCGCAAGAGGGCGGCGACCATGCCGTCGAGCGGAATATAGGTGCTGGCATCCGAGCCGACCGCGAGCTTCGCGCCGTTGCGAAGCCGGGAGACGAATGCGGCGACGGCGGCCGGCCGTGTGGTCGACAGGGTTGCGATGTTGTTGGTGTGGTCGACCTTGATGTGCCAGGCCGACTCGTCCAGTTGCAGCGGCGCGCCGTCAATCCGCAGATCGCCGAGATCGTCACGGGTGTCGGTGGCCACGCTCACCCGCGCTTCGAGCTTGCCGTTCGGTCCGGCCGCACGAATGAAGCGCAAGTCCGCGCCGGTTTCGCCACCGCGCGCGAAACCCTTCGCTTCGCAGGTCAGGCCATTGTCGCAGGCGACCAACCACGACTTGTAGGTGTCGTAGCTCGGCGCGCCGACTTCCAGGGGCGATGTTGCGCTGGCGGCGAGCGGGGCGCCGGCGATCGTGAAAAGGGCAATGAATACGGCGCCTGCGTTGAGGGATCGAGTGCTCATGTCCTGCCGCGGAGTCGAGGATGACGCGCATCGTAACGCAACGGATGCACCGGCGATGAAAAATCCCGGCGCCGCACTCGTTCGAGTCGAGTGGCGTTTTTCGAGGGTTATACGACCTTTGCGCCATGGGCGTCGCGTTCCATACTGCAGTGGACGGTCAAGCCGGGAGCCGCGCACGAACGCGATGGCGTTTCGCGCTTTCGGCCCGATCAATCACGACATGAAAAGGAACGGAAGATGAGGCTCAAGAACAAGACGGCGTTGATCACGGGCGGAACCAGCGGCATCGGTCTCGCCACCGCGAAGCTGTTCGTTGCGCAAGGCGCCCGCGTGGCGGTGACCGGCCGCGACGATAGCGTGTTTGAACGCGTGAAGGCCGAGCTCGGCGAGCAGGCGATCGTCCTCAAGGGCGACGTCCGTTCGCTCGACGACATGCGGGCGATCGCCGCCGACGTCAAGGAAAGGTTCGGCGGCCTGGATATCGTGTTCGCCAATGCCGGCTGGGCGTTTCCGTCCGCGGTCAACGACATCGACGACACGCTCTACGACCAGATCATGGACATCAACGTCAAGGGCGTGGTGTTCACGCTTCAGGCGGTGCTGCCGCACTTGCGGGAAGGATCGTCCGTCATCCTCAATACTTCGTTCGTCGCGCAGACCGGCAAGCATGGCATCTCGTTGACCGCGGCCGCGAAGGCCGCCGTGCGCTCGCTTGCCCGCAGCTGGTCCTACGAGTTTCTCGACCGGAAGATCCGCTTCAACGCGATCGCGCCCGGTGCGATCGACACGCCGCTGCTCTCCAAATGGGGCATGCCCGACGAATGGGTGCGCGACCGCAAGGCCGAGTTCGCCGAATCGATTCCGGTCGGCCGCATGGGCAAGGCCGAGGACATCGCCTACGCGGCGCTCTATCTGGCCAGCGACGAATCGTCCTACGTCGTCGGCACCGAACTGGTCGTCGATGGCGGTGCGTCGCAGCTTTAAGGCCGCGGCGCGCGATGCCGGAGCCCGACACGTCATCGCGGCGCATTCACCACCCGATCTCACGCCCGCCACGTCTTGCGTCGTGGCGGTTGTTCAATCCGGCCCGTCCTGGGTGCGCTCGCAGGGGGCCGCAGTGCAAGGAGAAATCATCTTGACCGACAGTAGCGATAACGAGGCGTCCGTCAATCAACTCACGCGTGCCGGCCGTTCGCGCCGCGATGCGCTCAGGCTGGGTGGCGCCGCCGCGCTCGGCGCCGCGCTGGGCGGCGGGGCGTTGTTCGGACACGCCACGCCCGCGCTCGCGCAGGCCGGTGGCGACGGCGTACTCGCGCAGAACGAGCCGCTCAATATCCTGATCGTCAATTACGACGGAGGGACGCTTCTCGATTTCGCGGGCCCGAGCGAGATTTTCCACCGGCTGCCGAATACGAACGTGCGCTACGCGAGCCTCGACGGCGGCAACGTGACGCTCGAATTCGGCGTCGTGTACGGCAATACCGAGCGGCTGGCCGATATCGAGAAGACCGACGTGATTCTGGTTCCCGGCGGGTCCGATTTGAGCGCGCCGATGCGCCCGGCGTACCAGGCGCAGATCCGGCGTCTGGCGCAAGGCGCGAAACACGTGACGTCGGTCTGCAACGGATCGCTCGTGCTTGCCGCGACGGGCGTGCTCAACGGCAAGCGCAGCGCGTGTCATTGGGCGTTCGTCAACAAGCTGGCCGAGTACGGCGCCATTCCCGTTCCCGAGCGCTTCGTCGAAGACGACGACGGCCGCTTCATGAGCGGCGGCGGCGTGACGGCGGGCATCGACTTCGCGCTGCGCGTGGCCGCGAAGCTGCGCGGCCAACGGGCCGCCGAATTCACGCAGCTCGTGATCGAATACGATCCCGCTCCGCCGTTCCATTCCGGTCATCCGAGGGACGCGCGACCGGAAGTGATCGCGATGGTCGACAAGGAACTGCCCGGCGCATCCAGGGGGCTCGCGCGCATCCCCGGCGTTCGTTGAACGCCTCGGCCCATGTTTGCGATGCCATTCGCCGGCGTCAATGAAGGCGCAGGCGACGCTGGCTGCGCCACCGCCCAATCGGGCAACCGCTTCAATTCAAGCCCAAACCGGAAATCACTCGATGCAACGAATTCGTTTTTGTACAGCCGCGCTTGCAGCGTGCGTATCCCTTTTCGCATTCACGGCGCCGGCTGTTGCCGGCGGTTCGCAACGTCTGCCCGAAGCGGCCATCAAGGCCGAAAACGCGCGCTGGGCCGATGCCTTCGCGCGAGGGGACTATGAAGCGATCGGCCGCCTCTATACCGACGACGGCGCGCTCCTGCCGCCCGGCGGCGACAAGGTCACGGGGCGCCGCGCGATCGTCGAATATTTCTTGAACGGGTATGCCGGATCGAAACCCGGCACCGTCTCGTTCAGCAACTACGAGTTTTACGGTAGCGATCGGGCCGTGACGGAAGTGTCGGATGCGGAGGTGCGCGACCACGACGGCAAGCTCAAGATCCGCGCGAAGCAGACGCTCGTCTTTCTGAAGCAGGGCGGCGCGTGGAAGCTGCATCGCGACATGTGGAGCGATTACGCGCCCGTCAAGACCGACGGCCATTGAAGGTCCGGCGACAGGGCGCGTCGCGTACCGATGCGCCACCAGCCGGTTGAAGTGACGTCGAACCCGTAGCGCGCTGAGCGGCCAGGCGGTCGATCAGCGTGCTGCGTTCGACCGGCTCTCGCGTCGAATCGCTTGCGGCGGGTGCCCATGCAGTTTGATGAAGGCTCGCCGCATCCGTTCGGGATCGGTGAATCCCACCGCCAGCGCAATCTGTTCGATCGGTTCGCTGCCTCCCTGCAGGCGCAGCCGCGCGGCTTCGACGCGCAAGCGCTCGACCGCCTTCGCGGGCGTTTCGCCGGTTTCCCGGCGAAAGGCGCGGCCGAACTGCCGCAAGCTCAATCGCGCGGCCTCGGCCAGCCGTTCGACAGGCAATGCTTCCGCCAGATGTTCCCGCGCGAAATTCAGTGCGATGCGGATGCGATCCGATTCCGGTTCCATCTGCGACATCGCGGAGAACTGGGATTGCCCGCCGGGTCGTCGATACGGAACGACCAGCAGCCTGGAGACCGCGCGTGCAATCTCCGCACCCATGTCCTTTTCAATGATGCCGAGCGCCAGGTCGATGCCGGAGGCGATGCCCGCCGACGTCCAGACGCGGCCGTCCACGACATAGATGCTGTCGCCGTCGACCTTGATGCGAGGGAAGCGCGACTGCATCAGCGCGGCGTATCGCCAGTGCGTCGCGGCCCTCAAGCCGTCCAGCGAGCCGGTTTCCGCGAGCAGAAACGCGCCCGTGCACACGCTGGCGACCCGCGGGGTCCTGGCGGCCAGTTTTCTGGCGGCGGCGATATTGTCCGATGTCTGCATCGGCGCGATGTCGCCGCCCACGAACACGACGGTGTCGAACGTGCGCCTGCCGATCGGTTTCGTGTCGATCGCAAGGCCCGTATTGCCGGGAATCGGGCCGCCCGATGGCGAGATCACATGAAGGTCGTACGGCGTATGGCCGGCCGCCGTGGCCACCTGATTGAAGGCCGACAACGGGCCGCCAAGGTCGAGTGCATCGTAGCCACGGCAAATGAAGAATCCAATTCGATGCATGACAGCGCGGAAACTCGGAAACGCGGAGAGGCGTATTTTACCGAGAACCCTCAAATCGTGCCGTTCGGCCCGAAACGAGGGAAATACGTCGTTGACAGCGCCATCGATGGCCGCGCAGCCGGCAAGGTGCGACGAAACTTTTACGCGAAGCGCGAAGCGCCCCGCCGTTTGCGGGCGGGACGCGGTTGTCATGCGAGGGCGCTGGTCAGCGGCGGTAGATGTATTCGAGGTCGGTCGATTCACCGACCTGGAAATGGTACGTGCCGACCTGCCGGAAACCCGCCTTCTCGTAGAACGCGATGGCCTTCGCGTTGCCGGACCACACGCCCAGCCATACCGGGCCGGGCCGCGTCTCGGCGAGATAGTGCAGCGCGGCGTCGAACAGCGCGCGTCCGGCGCCGGTGCCCTGGATACCGCGGCGAAGGTAGATTTGATGTATCTCGCCCGAACCGTCCGCGACTTCCGGATGCGGGAGTTTGCACGGCCCCGCATGTGCGTAGCCGACCAGCGTGCCGTCGTCGCTTTCGGCCACCCACGTGCGGCATTGCGGGTCGACGAGTTGCGCGCTGATCGTTTCGACCGAGTAGCTGCGCGCCTCGTACGCGGCAAGGTCGTCCGGCGGATAGTCGATGCCGAAACCGTCCTGCAGAAAGGTTTCGCGAAACGTCTCGCGCTTCAGGTCGGCAAGCGCGGCTGCATCGGCCAGTGTCGCAACGCGGATCAACATCGGAAGTTTCTCGCTTCGGTGGTCGGGCGGACAGTGTATCGCGAGCGGCATCGGGCCCGCGTTGTTGACGACGACGTCGATGCGGCCATGCTCGGCGAGCGATTCTCCGACGATGCGGCGGCGGGATTCGGTGTCGGGTACGAAAACCGTCCCGGTCCAGGCGCGAGTGCGCGCGCCGGTTCAACACGCCGCCGACGCGCGGCGCGGCAACGCGAAAGACGCTGGCGCGTGCCCGAGCGGCGCGGCAAACATGCCGATGGTTGACCGCCGACGGACATGCTAGGATTTCCGTCAAACAACTTCGGAGACGCTGCGATGCCGTTCATCTGCGAAAACGTTGAATGTCGTGCCGTGCTGGCGCGCGGGCAGGTCAAGGCCCGTCAGGAGGACGCGGGGTGGTGTTTCTACTGCCCGGACTGCAAGGCCAGGAACGAGTTGATGGATATCGGCACGGTGGTGGGCCACGCCGAGCTGGTTCAGCCTGAGCGGGCGAGCCCGCCGCACAAGGTCGTCGCGACGGCCCGGCCGCTGGACGACGGCACGTATGCGGCGCAATTGAGCGTCCAGCGCGCGCTCGCGGTGAAGGGCACATTCGCGGCCGAAGAGCACTGGGATCAGCTCGGCGTGTTCGGCGACCCGCAGGAAGCCGTCGCGCATGCGCAGTCGTTCGCGGCGGATCTGTTGCAACGCGCGGCTTAGTGTACGGCCGCGCGCCGAATGGCGCGGCACCGCGCCACGCGCGGATCGCGGCGGGCGTCATGACCGCGGATCCGCGCGCCGGATGTGACCGTCTCCGTTCGTGATCTCACGCATCGGTCTCGTCAAGCAGGCCGTATCCCCCTTTCGTTCTCGTGACGCGTGCGAACCCCGCTTCTCCCAAATGCATGCCGGCGATCAGCAACCCCTCCGCGCTGACCCGGTCCAGCAGCCGCGATCGTGTGGTTGCGGCCTCGGTCGCGTCCTGATCGAAGGCGATCGACACGTCGGGCCGCCTGATCTGGATGTGCGGGAAATGCACGATATCCCCCCACACGAGCAGGCCCCGATCGCCGGATTCGACGACGTATCCCGTGTGCCCGTCCGTATGCCCCGGTAGCGGCATCGCGCGGATGCCGGGCAGCACTTCGCCTTCATCGAACATACGCAGCCTGTCGCGATAGCCGTCGAATACCTGACGCGCGATCAGGAAGTTGCCGCGGGCCCGCTCGCTGGCACGGCTCAGATTGGCGTCGTCCTGCCAGAAGCCGACTTCGCGCCGATGTACAACCAGCTCCGCCTGCGGGAAGGTCACGTGGCCGGCGGCATTCATCAGTCCGCCGACATGGTCGGGATGCGCGTGCGTGAGCAGGATCGTGTCGATCACGGCCGGGTCGATGCCGGCCAGCAACAGGTTGGGAATCAGGCGACCGCCCCATTGCCGGATGCCGCCGGCCCCGGCGTCGACGAGGATCGTGCGGCCCGCGCCGCGTATCACGTAGCAGTTGATGTGAATGGCGGACGGTTCCTGCTGCCCGGCGTCGCGCTGCATCCGGGACGCCTCGGCCGTGTCGATATTCGACAGGAAATCGAGGCTGGCGGTCAGGTAGCCGTCGCTGATCGCCGTGACCGTGAAGTCGCCGACTTGTTGAAAGGGAAAGGTAACGGTGGACACAAGGCTGCTCCAGGCAAGCTAGTTTCGTGCATGAATATTCGGTGCGGCATGGCCGAAACAGCGGATGCGCGCCGACAGGCCGGTACGGCGAACGATCGCGTGATCGAGCGCTTCCATGAACCGGTTCATGATCGCGGGTTGGCGAAACGCGTCGACGCGATACTGGATTTCCGCGTATGCGGGATGCCCGTATCCGTGCCGAACCGCGATGAAGATCACGTGAACGTTTTCGAGTTTCGCGTGGAGAACATCCGTGCAAAGCGCGACGCAGTCGCTGGACAGCGCGGCGAGGTCATCGTCGGACGGCAGGCGTTCCGCCTGAATATGGAGCGTCACGTTCGGCATGGTTCGCCTGCGTGGGTCAGCTGCGCGGTGATCGGTGCGTAAAGATGAAGGCCGGCCGCGGCGTACCCGGCCGGCGCGGCGTCGCGCCGCGGCACGACGGCGAGCCAGCGGCGCGCCGGACACTGCTCCAGCGCGACGGCCTGCATGGCCAGCGGCGCCAGTCCCATGCGGATCAGCGGCTCGGGGCCGCGCTCGCCCAGCACGAGCAGCTCGTCGGCGGCGACGGCGGGTGCGACACCGATATCGCTGTACAGATTGCGGTGCCAGTCGGTGATGTGCTGCTGCCATCGCGCGAAATTGCCGCCGCCTTTCCGGCGATATTCGTCCCCGGTCAGCACGTCGAGACCGTCGATCGTGTGGACGGCCAGGTAGACGGGGCAACCGTCGCCGATCGCCTTGAAGCGCTGCGACGAATGAAAACCCGTTACCGAGATGAGGGCCGGCAGCTTTTCGAGGCTGTAGAAGTCGTTCCATTCGGCTTCGCTGTCGCGGTCGGCGAAGCTGCATTCCACGGTGTAGATCATCGGATCGTCCTTCGTCACGGAGGGGGTATCGTGCGGTGAACACACGGTGTTCAGTGCGGTGACGTAATGCTAAGCTGATGTTTGCGCGGTAAATAACGACAAAAAATCAGCCTTCAGTGATGTTTGCTCAAGCTGGCATCGAATCCCTCCCATCGGCGAGATCCCCATGCGACGCAAGATTCCCAGCAATTCCGCGCTCCTGGCTTTCGAGGCGGCGGCCCGGCACGGGAGCTTCGCCCGCGCGGCCGACGAACTGGCCCGCACCGAAGGCGCGATCAGCCGCCAGATCGGCCGGCTGGAGGCGTTTCTGGGCGTGACGTTGTTCGAGCGCGTGGGAAACCGGGTGAAGCTGGCGCCGAACGGCACGCGATACGCGGCGCAGGTGCGCGAGATCCTGGACCGGCTGGAACGGGACAGCCTGTATCTGATGGGGCAGCCCGTCGAGGGCGCGAGTATCGATGTCGCCGCGATCCCGACCTTCGCCACGCGCTGGCTGATTCCCCGGCTGAAGCGGTTTCAGGAGCGGCACCCGAACATCACCGTGCATATCGCCGAGCGGATGGACCCGTTCCTGCTCGCGGGCAGCGGTTTCGACGCCGCCATTCATTTCGACCATCCGGCATGGGCCGGCATGCATCTGCATCCTCTGCTGGAGGAAGTGCTGGTGCCGGTCTGCAGTCCGGCGCTCCTGAAGGGCGCGGGAAAGCGCCCGTCGCTGGATGCGCTGCCGCGCCTTCACCGGCGGCAGAATCCCGATGCCTGGCAGACGTATGCGGAAGCGTCCGGCGTCGCGCTGAGCAATTCGGCGATCGGCCCGCGGTACGATCTCCATTCGATGCTGATCGAGGCGGCGCTGGCCGGCCTGGGGGTGGCCTTGGTGCCGCGCCTTTACATCGCGGCGGAGCTCGAGCAGGGCCGCCTGGTCGCGCCCTGGCCGGACGGGAAGGCGGTGACCAAGACCTTCTGCCTCGTGCTGCCGGAGCCGCTCGAATTGAGCGAGGGGCCGGTACGGGCGTTCGCGGCATGGATGCTGGAAGAGGCCGGCGGCGCGCGTTGAAGCCGCGCGTCGCGCGTGCGTCCGTGCATGTCGCGTCGTTTTCGTGATCGAACGTCGAGCGGCATCCGGTGCGATCCGCGGGAGGAGAAAATCAAATATTCGCCCGGGAATCAGTGCGGATCGCGATGGTTCGACGCGGACTGAAGAGGAGGCGGTCGTTTGCCGCTTGTCGTCATGCCGCGGACACCGGCAACGCGCGCGCCCGTTCGCGGGCCTCGACGAGTGCCCGGATGCGCGCGCGGTCGGCCGGCGTCGCCGGCGTGAAGATCACGAGACTCAGGTCGGGGCGGCCGGTCACCGAGAACGCCGAATATTCGAGCGCGATCCGGCCGGCCTGCGGGTGGCGGATCTCCTTCGTGCTTTCGTCGTGCGTATGGATATCGTGGTCGCGCCACATCGCGTCGAATTCGGCGCTCGTCGCGCGCATCTCGTCGACGAACACCTGCACGGCCTGCGTCGCACCGCTGCGCGCGACGTCCGCGCGAAACGCGCCGACCGCGAACCGCGCGACGCGCTCCCAGTTCGGCTGGGCGTGGCGTACGCCCGCGTCGACGAAGATCAGCCGCAGGATGTTGCGCGCGGCGGGCGGCAGCGTCGCGTAGTCGGTCAGCGTCGCGGCCGCCGCATCGTTCCACGCGACGACGTCCCACGTCGCCGAGCGCACGATCGCGGGGCTCGCGTCGAGCGAATCGAGCACGTGCTGCAGGCGCGGCGTCACGCTGGCCGGCGCGTGATAACGCACTTCGGGCGGATGGCCGACGCCGATCAGGAACAGGTGCTCGCGTTCGGCTTCGTTCAGCATCAGCGCGCGGGCGAGCCGGTCGAGCACGTCGGCCGACGGCGCGCCGCCGCGCCCCTGTTCGAGCCACGTGTACCACGCGGCGCTCACGTGCGCGCGCTGCGCGACTTCCTCGCGCCGCAGCCCCGGTGTGCGGCGGCGCGTGGCCGGCAGCCCGAGCGCGGCCGGGTCGAGTTTCTCGCGGCGGTCCCGCAGGTACGCGCCGAGCAGGTTGTCGGGGGCGTCAGCCATATCCTGTTAGTTCGTTTACCGGTAAACCGTCACGACTTCACCGCGTGCGGCCTTCGACAGATAGTAAGCCTCCATTCCATCCGGAGGTGCTGAACATGCGTGTCTTTGTTACTGGAGCGTCGGGGTTCGTCGGCTCGGCCGTCGTCGCCGAACTGGTTGCCGCCGGGCATTCGGTGCTCGGCCTCGCGCGGTCCGATGCGGCGGCCGCGGCGGTGGCGGCCGCGGGCGCCGACGTGCATCGCGGGTCGCTCGAGGATCTCGACAGCCTGACGCGCGGCGCCGAACGCGCCGACGCGGTGATCCACACGGGCTTCAATCACGACTTCTCGCGCTTCGCGCAGAACTGCGAACTCGACCGCCGCGCGATCGAGACGATTGGCGCGGTGCTCACGGGCTCGGCGCGGCCGCTGGTCGTCACGTCGGGGCTCGCGCTCGTCGCGCCCGGCCGCGCGGCGACCGAGGACGATCCGCCCGTGCCGGTGTCGCCGACCTATCCGCGTGCGTCCGAAGCGACCGCGGTCGCGCTGGAGGCACGCGGCGTGCATGCGTCGGTCGTGCGCCTGCCGCCGTCCGTGCACGGCGACGGCGATCACGCGTTCGTGCCGCGCCTGATCGCGTTTGCGCGGGAGAAGGGCGCGTCGGCGTTCATCGGCGACGGCGCGAACCGCTGGCCGGCCGTGCACCGGCTCGACGCGGCGCGCGTGTACCGGCTCGCGGTCGAACGCGGCGCGGCCGGCGCGCGTTATCACGCGGTCGACGATACGGGCGTGCCGTTCCGGGCAATCGCCGAGGTAATCGGCCGCCGGCTGAACGTGCCGGTCGTCGCGAAGTCGCCGGCCGAGGCCGCCGAGCACTTCGGCTGGTTCGCGATGTTTGCCGGAATGGATGCGCCGGCAACCAGCGAGCGCACGCGCGCATCGCTCGACTGGGTACCCGCGCAGCCGGGGCTGCTGGCCGATATCGACCGGCCGCGGTATTTCGAAAGCTGATAAGCCCCGCGCGCCGCGTGTCATTCGACCGGATGCAGGTCCTGCAGCAGCGTCGGCACGAGTTCCGACACGGTCGGATGGATATGCATCGCGCGGCTGATCGTCGTGTACGGCGCGCCGGCGGCCATCACGTCGAGCATGCCGTGCACGACTTCGTCGCCGGTCACGCCGAGGATCGAGGCGCCGAGGATGGCATGGCTGTCCGCGTCGACGATCACCTTCATGAAGCCCTGGCTTTCGCCTTTCTCGACTGCACGGCCGACGCGCGTCATCGGGCGCGTGCCGACCAGCAGCCGGCGGCCCGTCTGTTTCGCTTCCGCGAGCGTCATGCCGACGCGGCCGAGCGGCGGGTCGATGTACATCGCGTAGGCCGTGATGCGGTCGGACACCTTGCGCGGATCGTCGTCGAGCAGGTTCGCCGCGACGATCTCGTAGTCGTTGTACGCGGTGTGCGTGAACGCGCCGCGACCGTTGCAGTCGCCGAGCGCCCAGATGCCCGGCACGTTCGTGCGCAGTTGCTCGTCGACGGCGATGTAGCCGCGCGCATCGGTGCCGACGCCCGCGCGGTCGAGCCCGAGATCGTCGGTGTTCGGCACGCGCCCGACCGCGAGCAGCAGGTGCGAGCCCGCGACTTCGCGGCCGCCGCCCGAACAATCGAGGCCGACCACGATGCCTTCGCCATCGCGTCGCGCGCTCAGGCAGTTCGCGTCGAGCTGCACGTCGATCCCTTCGTTCTCGAGAATCTCGCGCACGGCCTGCGACACGTCTTCGTCCTCGCGGCGAATCAGCCGCGGTCCTTTCTCGACGATCGTGACCTGCGATCCGAAGCGGCGATACATCTGGCCGAATTCGAGCCCGACGTAGCTGCCGCCGACGATCACCAGATGCTCGGGCAGGAAGTCGACATCCATCATCGTCGAATTGGTCAGGTACGGCACCGAGTCGAGGCCCGGCATCGCGGGCACCTGCGCGCGGCCGCCGACGTTGATGAAGATGCGCCCGGCCTCGAGCAGTTCGTCGCCCACGCGCACGGCGTCGGCGCGCTCGAAGCGGGCGTGACCCTGAAACACCGTGGTGTTCTCGAGACCGCGCACCCATTGCTCGACGCCGTGGTTCGAGCGGCCGGAGATCTGGTCCTTGCGCGCCTTCACGGCTTTCATGTCGACGGTGACGGGGCCGCCCACCGACACGCCGTATTCGCCAGCGCGCCGTGCGAGCTGCGCGGCGTACGCGCTCGCGATCAGCGTCTTGGTCGGGATGCAGCCGGTGTTCACGCAGGTGCCGCCGAAGCGGCCGCGCTCGATGATCGCGACCTTCATGCCGGCGGCCGACAGCCGCGCGGCGAGCGGCGGGCCGGCCTGGCCGGTGCCGATGACGATCGCGTCGAAGTGTTGCGTCATGACGTCCTCCTGTGCGGGTGCGACGAGGGAACGCGTGCGGGCGAGCCGCGTGCGATGCCGGCGCACGGTCGCGCGACGGCGAGCGCCTATGGTAGTCCTGTTGGCGTGCGCCCGCGTCAGTCCTTGCGCTTCCACTGGCCGAACGACACCGGCCGGTGCGTGTCGGCGCGCGTGACGGTGACGCGGTCAGGCTGGTCGTCGAGCGGGAACGATTCGGTGACGATCTGGTTCGAGAACAGCCAGCCGCGCGTACGGGGGTCGTAGCGGAACGTGATGTAGTCGGTCCAGTGCTGCCCGCACGCGACGAAGTTCTGCACGGTGAAATAGCGGCCCTTCACCGACAAGCCGTTGTCGGCGGCGTCTTCGGGATCGAACGGGTCGCACTGGCCGCCGTCGTTCGCGCGCAGCACGACCACGTCGTTGCGCGCGGCGAGCCGGTAGGTGTGGTCGGCCTGCTCCTCGTAGATCAGCAGCGGGCGCGGCGACGGCTGTTCGCGCGTATCGACCGCGCGATGCACGACGACGAGCACGCTGTGCCGCCCGTGGTCGAGATCCGGCCCGGCTTGCGCGAGCAGCGGCTGGTAGCCGGGCGGCAGTTGCGCGGCGATCGACTTCGGCACATCGGCGGCGCGGGCGGCGGCCGGCAGGCCCGCGAGCAGCGGGAGCATCAGGGTAGCGAGGCGGAGAGCACGCATGGCGGGAGGTCGGATCAAAAGGCGGAAAGGGTTACCGGTCGCGCGGTTGCTGCGCGCGCTAGGGAAATTCGGTGCCCGGCATCGAATTGAACGCAACGGGGAGCGCGGATCTCGATCATGGCGGCGGGGCGGGATGACGGTAAAGAGGGCCAGCATAGCAGCGTGCAGCCGCTTTCGATCATGCGCGAAGCGTGCCAGAATCGGCGGCTCGACCGTCGGAAACGACACGCCGGCGCCGGCGAAACGGCGTCGTTGAACAAGGAGACTTCGATGACTGCATCGGCTGCCGTACTCGCCATCCTGGCCGCGTTGTTTCTCGGTGCGATGATTCCGGGCCCGAGTTTCGTGCTGGTGGCCCGCAATTCGATCGGGCTGTCGCGTCGCGACGGGCTGGCCACCGCGCTCGGCATGGGTATCGGCGGCATCGTGTTCGGCGGCGTCGCGCTGGCCGGGCTCTACACGCTGCTGCAGGCCGTCGAATGGCTGTACGTGGGCCTCAAGGTCGCGGGCGGCGCGTACCTGATCTACATGGCGTCGAAGATCTGGCGCGGCGCCGACCGGCCGATCGCGATGGACGATCCGCAGGCGCTGGCCGGCGGCAGCGCGCGCAAGTCGTTCCTGACGGGCCTGACGACCCAGCTCAGCAACCCGAAGACGGCAATCTGGTACGGCAGCATCTTCGCGGCGCTGCTCCCGCAGCATCCGCCGCTGTGGTGCTATCTCGCGCTGCCGCCGCTCGTGTTCGCCGTCGAATTCGGCTGGTACACGTTCGTCGCGCTGTGCTTCTCGACGCGCCGGCCGCGCGAGCTCTACCTGCGCGCGAAGAAGTGGATCGACCGCATCGCGGCCGGCGCGATCACGCTGCTCGGGCTGCGGCTGATCCTGAACGCGCCGAAAGCAGGGATCTGACCTTTCATTCGCGATCCGCATCGCACGGCGGCCGGCCATGCGTCGGCCGGGCCGCCGGAGCGAACCGCCGGGGCCGGCGCGCGAATGCGCATCGGGTCGCCGGAAACGCCTGCCTTTTCTCGTGACGCGGCCGCGCGCCGGGCCGCCGCCGACTTGCCTCCCG
>NZ_JAAGPK010000146.1:0-20606 GCF_017104685.1 Burkholderia sp. Tr-20355
TGCCGCCGGCGCGTGCGCCGCGCCCGCCACCAGCAGATAACCGCGGCCGGGGACCGTCTTGATCAGGTCGCGACTCGCGCCGAGCGCCTTGCGCAGCGTCGCCACATGCACCTGAAGGCGGTTCTCCTCCACGATCAGGCCCGGCCAGACCGCGTCCATGATGTCGTCTTTCGACACGACCGAACCGCCCGCGCGATGCAGGACCTCCAGAATGTCGAGCGCACGCGCGCCGATGCGCAGCGACGCGCCCTGGCTGCGTATGTCGCGCTGCTCGAAATCCACCGACAACGTTCCGATCTGGATCATGGCCGCCTCCGGGTACCTCGGGATGACAGCCCGGTGAACGCGGCAGCTCACCGGGCAGGAAGTCCGCGTCCGGCCCGCTGGGCGCGCCGAACGAAAAATGTCGAATTCGGGATCGAGTGTAGACACACGTGTCACGAAAATCTTGAAAGATAATGCGCTGTCCGGCGACTGCCGCCGGACCCCGTGCGGCCGGCCGCCGGCGACGCGCTATACTCCGCCGGGCCGCGTGTACAGGCGTTGCAACGGGGCGTGCAACGACCGCGTGCGGTCGCTTCGCCCCCGGGCGGCAGCGGACGTTTGTGCAAAATCATTTTTGAACGATCGCGCGCCCCTCTAAACTGGACCCGACATTTCGCGTGCCGAGTCCCTCCAGGAAAGCTTCATGCCAGAGCCCGCCCTCGCGCCGCCCGCCCCGTCGCCGGCGCCCATCCCGAAAGACACGCTCGGATGCGTGTCGAGCCTGCTGTCGAAGGATATCGAGCAGACCGTCGGCGGCCTGCGGCTGCATCGCAAGTGCATGCGCGACGCGTTCGTCGAGCACATCGACATGCCCGCGTGCGACCGCGGCTTCCTGGTCGGCGTCTCGCTGAACGGCGGGCACTCGCGCACCATCTACAGCCGCACGGGCGCCTCCGAGCGCCGGTTCCAGCCCCATTCGATCTACATCCGCGATTTCTCGCGGAATTTCCGGGCGGACCTGCACGGCCGGTTCGACTTCCTGCTGGTCGAGCTGCCGCACACGTATCTCGCCGGCCTCGGCCCCGAGCACGACGGCAGCGCGACCGGCGGCCTGCGCTGCCGCCCGGACGCGTGCGACCCGGTGCTCGGCCACCTCGCGCTCGCGGTGGCCGAGGGCCTCGACGCGACGGGGCCGTTGAACACGCTGTTCGTCGAGCAGGTCGGGCTCGCGATCGGCACCCACGTCGTGCGCCGCTACGGCAATCTGCGCGCACGCGACCTGCAGCGCACGGGGAACCTGTCGCCGGCGAAAGTCGCGCGCGCGCAGGAACTCCTGATGGAAAAGGCCGATCTCGGCGTGTCGATCGAGGAAGTGGCGGCCGAGTGCGAGCTGTCGCGCGGGTATTTCATCCGCGCGTTCTCGCGCACCACCGGCCGCACGCCGCACCAGTGGCTGCTCGAACAGCGCGTGATGCGCGCGCGGGACCTGATCGAAACGTCCGACATGACGCTCGCCGACATCGCGATGGCGTGCGGTTTCTCGGACCAAAGCCATCTCAGCCGCGTCTTCGTCAGGATCGTCGGCCATCCGCCCGGCGCCTGGCGGCGCGCACGGTCGCGCTGACGGGTGAAGCCGCGCTCGCGGCGCACCGCCTGAATCGTTCTGAAATCGTCCTGAAAGCCCGGCCCGCGCGCCGGCGGGCGCGCCGCCCGGCGCTAGAATGCGCACGGCATGCAACGCGACGTTGCATCCCGCATACGAGGCGATGACATGGACAAGCTCTCCGCGCTGCGCGCGTTCGTGGAAGTGGCGGAAGCCGGCGGCTTCTCGAGCGCCGGGCGGCGCCTGTCGCTCGCGGCGTCGTCCGTCGTGCGCGCCGTGGACGCGCTCGAGGCGTCGCTCGGCACCGTGCTGCTGAACCGCACGACGCGGCAGGTGACGCTGTCCGACGCGGGAGCCGTGTACTACGCGCGCGCCCGGCGCGTGCTCGAGGAACTCGCCGAGGCCGACGCGCTCGTCGCCGATCGCGGCGACACGCCGTCCGGGCCGTTGCGCGTGTCGGTCCCGGTCGCCTACGGGCTGCGCTGCATTGCGCCGCACATCGCCGCGTTCGTCGCGGCCCACCCGAAACTCGATGTCGACCTGCAACTGACCGACGAGCGGGTCGACCTCGTCGCGAACCGGATCGACGTGGCGATCCGCCTCGGCGACGCGGCGCCGTCCGCGGACGTCGTCGCGCGGCCGCTCGGCACGTTCCGCCGCTACGTCGTCGCGAGCCGCGCCTACCTCGAGGCGCACGGCACGCCGTCGACGCCGGGCGAGCTCGTCGACCATGCGTGCCTGCGCTTTCACTTCGGCGTCGACCAGCAGACCTGGACGTTTGCCGACGCGCAGCGCACGACGCGGGTGATCGTCACCGGGCGGCTGAAATCGAATCACAGCGAGGTGCTGCGCGAGGCCGCGCTGGACGGCGCCGGCATCGCGCTGCTGCCCGACTGGCTGATCGGCGCGGATGTCGAGTCGGGCCGGCTGTGCCGGCTGTTCGATCGCCACGACGTCACGCCGGGCACGGCCCGCTCGGTCGTCACCGCGCTTTACCTGCCGAACCAGCGCGGCTCGAAACGCGTGGCCGCGTTCATCGATTTCGTCGCCGCGCTGGCGCGCGAACCGCGCTGACACGCGCGGCCGCACCCGGCGCGTCACCACCCGAACTTCGCCTCCATCCCGACGTAGTCGGCATTGCGGCCGCCGAGCGCACGGATCGAGCGACCGAGCTGGAAATGCACGGCTTCCACCGCCAGCGCGACGTTCGCGTTGACGAGCCAGTCCACGCGCGCCTGCGCGTACATGCCGGTCCACGCGTCGCCGCGGCCGGCCGTGCCCGGCACCGCGGCCATGCCCTGCCCGTAGATCGCGTCGGCCGTCGTCGCGCGCCACTGGAAGCCGAGCGCCGTCAGCACCGTGACGCTGCTGGCCGGCTTGAACGTCAGCGACGGCTTCACGTGAACCAGGTTGCTGTACCCGGTATAGCCGGCCAGCGTGAAGTAGTACCCGTTCGGAAACAGCGGGTTGAAGGTGCCCACGCGGCCGTCGCCGGGGTGCGTGTCGCCCGACGCGCCGTCGATCTGGATGCCGATACGCGGCGTGCCGGCCGTCTTCGCGAACGTATAGCCGCCGAGCATGCCGAACGCCCACGCGCCGATCGTGGCCTGCCCGACGTGCCCGGTCTGCAGCATCGCCTCGGCGTCCCAGTCGAACCCGGCGGCCTTGCCCGCGTAGCGCATGTCGAATACGTCACGCCGCTCGGTGCCGGACGCGCCGGGATAACGCGCGTTGTCGCGCGTATAGCGCGACCAGTACGCGGACAGATCGCCGGGCCCGGTGCCGTTGCGCTCGATGCGCACGCCGTCGAATCGCAGGTGCCGGTTCGACACGTCGTCGAACACCGCGTCGTCGCGGTATTGCACCGGGCGCGTCGCATAGCCGATCAGCCGCCACGGGCCGATTTCGTAATCGGCCCATACCGCATCGAATGCCTGGCGCACGTTCGGGCCGTCGCGCACCGACACGAAGCGCTGCAGGTCGAACGCCATCTCCTGCCGGCCGACCCGCGCCTTGAACGTGCCGGTGCCGAACTGGCCGACGTACGCGACGAACGCCTGCTCGATATCGAGCAGGTTGCGATCGACCGTGCCGACCGTGTCCTTGCCGAACGGACGCGCATCCGCGAACTGCACGAATGCCTGCAGATGCTCGCGGTAACGCAGGTCCGCATGCACCGTCGCGCGCTCGATCACGTAGTGGTCGTCGTGCGCGGCGCCGAGGCCGAACAGCGGCGCGTTGTTCAGCTCGAAACGCTCGCGCAGGTTCGCGCCGAGCGACAGATAGGTCGACGGGTCGCCGCCGATCGGCAGGTACTTCAGCGCGTCGAACGGCTTGCGCGGCACGCACGGCGCCGCGAGCGCCGACCAGTCCTCCTGCCAGCGGTTGAACAGCACGGCCGGCCGCTTCGCGCCGCACGACGTGCCGGCGGCGTCCGTCGTCGCGGGCGCCTCCGCGCCGGACGCCGCGCCCGCGCACGTCGCGATGCCGCCGGCGAGCACGACGGACGGCAACGCGTTGCGCCACGATCGACCGATCGATCGCCGCACGCTCATTTCGACCGCGCGTGGATCTCGGCGACGTAGCCGCCCGGGAACTGCACGAGCGCCGCATCGCGGCCGTCCGACGCGAACGGCGGCACGAGCACGGTCACGCCCGCGGCCTCTGCCTGCTTCAGCGTCGCGGCGAGATCGGCCACTTCATAGCCGGTCATCTCGCGGCCGAACGGGTAAGGCAAATGGCCGTCGGTGGCGAGCACCGTCATCTTGCCGAAGCCCGATTCGATGCGGATGCGCCGGTACGTGTCGTTCGGCCGGCCGATCTCGATGCCCGGCGCGCGGCGCACGTCGGACACGATCTTGCCGTGCGAGAACGCGACGAAGTCGCGCGCGAGCTTGCTCGCGCTTTGCGGCGACACGTACACGCGGTTTTCCGGCACCGTCTGCAGCGCGTCGTAGTGCGGCGGCTCGTTGTGCCAGTACAGCTGCATGTTCACGCCGCCCGGCCAGCGGACGATCGCGTCTCGGCCGATCGGATCGGGGAACGTGTCGACCACCACGTCCGCGCCGTGCGCGCGCGCCGACTTCATCGCGACGTCGAGATCGGTAACGAGATAACCGGTGCGCTCCGCGCAGAACGGATACGGAATCGGCGTCTTGAAACCGAACACCGAGATCGTGCCGACCGGCGTGAGCACGAGCTGCGACATCGTCTGGCTCGGCGTGGGCGTGACCTGGAACACGCCCTGCTTCGACTTCTTGCCGCCGAAGGTCGCGACGAAGCTGTCGGTGAAACGGTCGAAGTCCTCGGGCGCCACGCACACGTGCGTCGTGTCGTACTGCGGGCCGACCGAGACGTTCGGCGAGCGCGCGGCGGCGGTCTGGCGCGCCGTATCGTCCAGGTGCGTCTCGTCGGCGCGCGACGGCGCGGCGGCCAGCAGCGCGGCCAGCACAGCCGTCGACGCGGCCGTCATGCGCAGCACCTGGCGCAGGTTCAATGCATTCATCGGATTCTCCTTCGTTGAGGGTGGCGGGCACGGCGGCACGCCGCGCCCGGATGCAGCGTTCGGCGTCAGGCCGGTTGCCCGGCGCGGCGGCCGGAGCGAAACGCGAGGAAGCCCAGCACCGCGAGCGGCAGCGCCAGCGCCCAGAACGCGGCGTACAGATAGGCGGTCGCGCCGGCGCCCGCCCCGAGCGCGAAACTCGCGACCGGCGGCAGCGTGCGGCGCAGCCGCGCACGCGCGGCTTCCCGTTCGGCGGGTGCGGCGATCGGCACGAGCCAGTCGAACGCGTCGATCACGGCCTGCGTGACGTTGCCGGTCATGACCGTGTTCGCGACGACCGCGCGTGCCGTCAGGCGCCCGTGCGCGTTCTGAACGCCCATCGCCGCGGCGCCGAGCAGGCCGCAGACGATCGTCGCCGGCGCATCGGCGTCGGCGATCGGCGACGCGATCACGCCGGCGAGCATGAATCCGCCCAGCAGCACCGCCTGCAGCGCATACAGCGAACACGCCCGCGTGCCGTGCCCGTATGCACGGATCCGGTGATCCAGCACGCGCGCCGCCACGATCCCCGCGATGAACGCCGGAAACGCGAGCAACTTGATCGCGAGCCCTTGCCCGACCCCGGCCAGGCCGGAGCCGATCAGGATGAAGTTGCCGGTGACGTGCGCGGTGAACAGGCCGAACAGCGCGACGAAGCCGAGCGTGTCGACGTAGCCGGCGATCGATGCGAGCAGTACATCCTCGCTCCACGCGGCGCCGGGCGCGGCCGCGCCGCTCCCCGTTACTTGCCCCGGTTGCATGACGCGGGGTCCTGCGCGGGGTTGGCGGCGCTCGCGTCCTGCACCTGCGCGGCGGGCGGGCGCATCTGCGCCTGCACGAACGGGATCGCGTGCTCGCCGACGACGATGCCGAGCAGCCCCGCCAGCGCGATCAGCGGCGGCGCGGGCGACTGCACGCGCACGAGGTAGTACAGCAGGCCGACGGCGATGCCGGCCCCCATCGAGATCAGATAAGGCATGGTCCGTTCCGGTTGCGCCGTGCGGCCCGGCGCGGCCGAATGGCGCCCGGCCCGTGCGGCGGTTCGGAAGCAAGACTAGGGAACGGGGATCTGAAAGTCATGGCGGCGAACTGAATTGTTCTGAACGCGCCGCACGGGACTGCTTTCGAACCACGGATCATGCGCGCATCGCTCGCCGACCATGGCGTCGATATTCGTCAGGGGGAAAGAGGAACGAATGATGAGAACGCCGGGCTGCTTGCGGAACGGAAGCACCCGCGCCCGCGATGCCGGCGGCCTCCGCGGCGGCCGTCGACGAGTCGCATGGCGATCTGCCTGCCGGCGGTTGCCGGATGCCGCGCAACGCGCGGCCCGTCGCGGCGAAGCCCCGGCTCGACCCGAGTCAGGCCGGTGTCGGGCAGGCGCCCGCCGCGCCGACATTCCTGCGGCCGAAACGGCGTGCCGGCATCCCCTGCATCGACGCGCCGAAGAAAGGCTCGGTGACGGAACGCGAATCGACGCAACGGCGGGCGCGCGTCCCGCCGTTTTCGTCACCCCCGCACGCGCCGCATCCGGAGCGTCGCCGACGGCGATTCGCCGAACGCCCGCTTGTACTCGATCGCGAACCGCCCGAGATGCGCGAAACCCCATTTCAGCGCGATGTCCGTCACCGACGCGAGCCCCGGCGTCTCGTCGGCCAGCAGTTCCTCGCGCACATGCTGCAGCCGCAACTGCCGCACGAAGCCCATCGGCGTGATCCCGTGGCGATTCCGGAACCCGGCGAACAGCGTGCTCGGGCTGACGCCGGCGAGTTCGGCGAGCCGCTCGATCGTCAGCGGCTCGTCGAGATGCGCGCGGATGTATTCCTCGACGCGCCGCACGTAGAACGGCGCGAGCACCACCGGCACGTGCCGCGTGCCGGCGCGCGCGCTGTTCGGGTGGCCGTGCAGCAGCAGGTTGAGCAGCGTCGATTCGAGCTGCTCGAACGCGAGCGGATGACGCAGCGGATGCGCGTCGGTCGAGATCGCGCCGGCGAGGATCGGCAGCAACTGCGCGAGGCACGTCCCCTGCGAAGACGACAGGCTGAACGCCGGCTCGAATTCGACCGGCGCACGCCGGTCGTCGCCGAAATGCCGCTGCGCATGACGCTCCATCACTTCGCGCTCGATGCGCAGGATCACCTGCGGACAGGCATCGCCCCACCGCATCTTCAGCGGCAGCGTCGGCGAGATCAGCGACGCGACGCCGGGCGCCGACACGAAGCGCGTCGAACCGCACTCGATCTCGGCATCGCCGCGCAGCGGGATCTGCAACAGGAAGAAGTGTTCGAGCGGCCCGGGCTCGATGCTGACGCCGCCGCCATAATCGAGCAGGTTCAGCGACAGGTTGCCCCAGCGCGCGTGATGCATGCAGCTGTGCAGCGCACGCGATTCGCCGGTCGGCGTGAGCCGGTGCGGCTTGAACACGTCGGCGACGCGTGCGCGCACCTCGTCGACGTCGTTCGACTGCAGCATCAGATTGTCGTGATTGAAACAGGCGGCGTCGGCCAGCCAGCCGGTTTCGGAAAATTGCGCCATCGAAGTTCTCCCGTCATGCTCGATCGCACTCGCGCCGTGCATCCGTTCCCCGGATCGGGGAATCCGCCGCACGATCCGGACAGCGCCCGGAGTATCCGGACAGTCCGGCCGTCAAGACACGCAAGTCCCGCGCAAACGACGCAAGAAGCGGACCGTCCGCGCATCGTAGAAAACTGTGCGGGGATTCCGCATCCGCACATACCCGCAGTCAGCCGCGCGCCTGCCCACGCGCGGCGGCCGGTGCAACAGGTTTCCGGAATTCGCGGATACCGGCCGAAGAAAGCGGATAGAAGCGCCCGTTTCGTCCGCCAATACTGGGCCCGTCACCGAGATGAACCGAATGGAGGGACACATGAAAGGACGTCACATCGAGATTCCGTCGCCGGACGGCGGCGCGTTTCGCGCGTACCTGAGCACGCCGGCCGGCGGCGCGGGGCCGGGCATCGTGCTGTGCCACGAGATCTTCGGCGCGAACGCGACGATGCGCGAAACCGCCGACTACTACGCGGAGGAAGGCTATACGGTGCTCGTGCCCGACCTGTTCTGGCGCCAGGCGCCGGGGCTCGAGCTCGGTTACGCGGCGGCCGATGTCGAGCGTGCGATGGCGCTGTATCGCGAATACGACGAGGACAAGGGCGTCGAGGACGTCGGCGTCGCGCTGGACGCGCTCCGGCAACGGCCGGAATGCACGGGCGAGGCCGGCGTGCTCGGCTACTGCCTCGGCGGCAAGCTCGCGTACCTCGCCGCGTGCCGGCTGCCGGGCGTGGCCGCGGCGGTCAGCTACTACGGCGTCGGCATCGAACACGCGCTGGACGAGGCCGCGGCGCTGCGCGGGCGGCTCGTGCTGCAGATCGCGGGGCAGGATCGCTTCTGTCCGCCCGACGCGCAGCAGCGCATCGCCGACGCGCTGTCCGCGCGCGACGGCGTCGAGGTCTACGTGTATCCGGGTGTCGATCACGCGTTCGCCCGCCCCGGCGGCGATCATTTCGACAAGGCCGCCGCGATCATGGCCCACCAGCGCGCGATCGCCGCGTTCCGCGCCGCGCTCGGCCCGCACTACGACCTGTCCACCCTGTGGGAAGTCCATCTGAAGCACGAATTCGACACGCGCAACGTCGACGCGACGATGGCCACGATGGTCGCCGAGCCGTACGTCAACCATATCCCGACGCTGACGGGCGGCGTCGGCCACGACGAGCTGAAGCGCTTCTACACCCACCATTTCGTGCATGCGAATCCGCCCGACACGACGATCACGCCGATCTCGCGCACGATCGGCGCGAGCCAGATCGTCGACGAGCTGCTGTTCTGCTTCACGCACACGACCGAGATCGACTGGATGCTGCCGGGCGTCGCGCCGACCGGCAGGCGCGTCGAGATCCCGCTCGTCGCGATCGTCAAGTTCCGCGGCGACAAGCTGTATCACGAACACATCTACTGGGACCAGGCGAGCGTGCTCGTACAGGTCGGCCTGCTCGAACCGGCCGGACTGCCGGTGGCCGGCGTCGAAACGGCCCGCAAGCTGCTCGACGAAACCGTGCCGTCGAACGGCCTGATGCGCCGCTGGCAGGACAGCGAACCATCGGCGGGTGCGCGCTGACGCGGCCCGTCCCCCACTCACTCAACGATTCCGGGAGACACCCCATGACCGCCCTTGCAGGCAAAGTCGCGATCGTCACCGGCGGCGCCACGCTGATCGGCGCCGCGGTCGCGCAGGACCTGATCCGCGCCGGCGCGCACGTCGCGATCCTCGATCTCGACGCGCAGAACGGCGCGCGCGTGGCCGATTCGCTCGGCGAGCAGGCGCTGTTCGTCGCGCTCGACATCACCGACGACCACGCGATCGCGCGCGCGGTATCGGCCATCGTCGAACGGTTCGGCGCGATCGACGTGCTCGTCAACCTCGCATGCAGCTACGTCGACAACGGCATCCAGGCGACCCGCAACGACTGGCTGGCCGCGATGGACGTCAACGTCGTGTCGGCCGCGATGCTGGCGAAGGCCGTCCATCCGCATATGGCCCGGCGCGGCGGCGGCGCGATCGTGAACTTCAGCTCGATCTCGGCGCAGTGCGCGCAGACGGGCCGCTGGCTGTATCCGACCTCCAAGGCGGCGATCCGCCAGCTCACGCGCAGCATGGCGATGGATCTCGCGCCCGATCGCATTCGCGTCAACTCGGTGTCGCCGGGGTGGACGTGGTCGCGCGTGATGGACGAGATGACGCACGGCGACCGCGCGAAGACCGACCGCGTCGCCGCGCCGTTCCACCTGCTCGGCCGCGTCGGCGATCCGTCCGAGGTCGCGCAGGTCGTCACGTTCCTGTGCAGCGACGCGGCGAGCTTCGTCACCGGCGCCGACTACGCGGTGGACGGCGGCTACGCCGCGATGGGCCCCGAACAGGCGGTGCCGGCCATTCCACGCCTGGCGGAGTGACCACGCGTCGCCACCGCTTCCCGCAACCTTCCGGCCGTCACCCGGCCAACCAAGGACATTCCATGAGACGCATCGCTATCGTCGGCGCCGGCCAGTCCGGCCTGCAACTCGCTTTCGCCCTGCTCGACCAGGGCTATCACGTCACGCTCTCGACCAACCGCGACGCCGAGCAGATCCGCACGGGCAAGGTCATGTCGAGCCAGTGCATGTTCCACACGTCGCTGCAGATCGAGCGCGACCTCGGTCTGAATGCATGGGAGGAAGCGTGCCCGGCCGTCGAAGGCATCGGCATCGCGGTGCCGCATCCCGACGGCAATGGCCGCAAGGCGATCGACTGGTCGTCGCGGCTGACGCGTTATGCGCAGTCGGTCGATCAGCGCGTGAAGATGGCCGACTGGCTCGACGGCGTCCGGCGCCGCGGCGCGGACGTGCGGATCGGCGACGTCGGCGTACCCGAGCTCGAGGCACTCGCGCGCAGCCACGATCTCGTGCTGCTCGCGGCCGGCAAGGGCGACATCGTCAACCTGCTGGGCCGCGACGACGCGCGCAGCGCGTTCGACCGCCCGCAACGCGCGCTGGCGCTCACCTACGTGAAGGGCATGGCGCCGAGCCAGCCGTATTCGCGCGTGCGCTTCAACCTGCTGCCCGGCATCGGCGAGTATTTCGTGTTTCCCGCGCTGACCACGACGGGCCCGTGCGAAATCATGGTGTTCGAAGGGATTCCGGGCGGCCCGCTCGACTGCTGGGCCGACGTGAAGACGCCCGAGCAGCATCTGGACCGGAGCCTGTCGTTCCTGCGGCAATACGTGCCGTGGGAATTCGAGCGCTGCCGCGACGTCGAGCTGACCGATCCGAACGGCACGCTGGCCGGGCGCTTCGCGCCGACGGTGCGCAAGCCGTTCTTCCGGCTGCCGTC
Organism: Burkholderia sp. Tr-20355; assembly: GCF_017104685.1. Taxonomy (NCBI): domain Bacteria; kingdom Pseudomonadati; phylum Pseudomonadota; class Betaproteobacteria; order Burkholderiales; family Burkholderiaceae; genus Burkholderia; species Burkholderia sp. Tr-20355. The sequence goes on from NZ_JAAGPK010000146.1 coordinate 11,014, forward strand.
GGGCCGCACGGTGTTCGGGATGGCCGATGCGGTGGTCGTCAACGATCCGATCACGGGCCAGGGATCGAACAACGCCGCGAAGTGCGCGCACGCGTATGCCGGCGCGATCGTCGCGCGCGGCGCCGCGCCGTTCGGCGAAGACTGGATGCAGCAGACGTTCGACGGCTACTGGGCGTACGCGCAGCATGTGGTGCGCTGGACCAACTCGCTGCTCACGCCGCCGCCGCCGCACATCCTCGAACTGCTCGGCGCGGCCGGCCAGCTGCCGTCGCTCGCGAAGGCGATCGTCGACGGCTTCGACGATCCGCGCCGGTTCTCGCCGTGGTGGTTCGAGCCGTCGGCCTGCGCGGCGACGATCCGCGAACACAGCGTGCGGGCGGCATGAACGACATGGAAACGCTCATGACCGACCGTTCCGTCCTCGACCCGATGCAACTGCGCGCCGCGTTCGGGCAATTCCCGACCGGCGTCACCGTGATCACCACCTGCGGGCCCGACGGGCGCAAGGTGGGCCTCACCGCCAATTCGTTCTCGTCGCTGTCGCTCGATCCGCCGCTCGTGCTGTGGAGTCTTCGCAAGGTCGCGCCGAGCCGGCCGGATTTCGTCGCGGCCACCCACTTCGCGATCAACATCCTCGCGCACGACCAGATCGACCTGTCGCGCCGTTTCGCGACGCCGAGCGCCGACAAGTTCGACGGCGTGCCGCATGCCGAATCGGACAGCGGCGGCGTGCCCTGCCTCGATGGCGCGAGCGCGCGCTTCGTGTGCCGCAACGTCGGCCACTACGAAGGCGGCGATCACCTGCTCTTCATCGGCGAGATCGAGCAGTTCGACGCATTCGGCAAGGCGCCGCTCGTGTTCCATGCGGGCCAGTATCGCGCGATCGCCGATCATCCCGATCTTTTACGCACTATTTGATTAGTCATCCGTAAAAATACCCAGGAGGTGGTGAACATGAAACTCGGCTCTCGCCTGCTCGTCGTCGCAGGCCTCGCGATCGCCGGCATCGCCGGCAGCGCGCCGGCCCACGCGGCCGACCTGCCGTCGGTCAACCTCGGCATGACCAGTTTCCTCGACGGCATGCCGCCGGCCGGCTCCGGCTGGTACGGCACGCAGTACCTGCAGTACTACACGGCCGGCCGCGTCAACGACAATGCGGGCAACAAGGTCGGGCTGCCGAAGCAGGACATCGACCTGTTCGCGGGGCTGAGCCAGCTCGTCTACCAGTCGCCGCTGACGTTCGCGGGCATGCACCCGGGGCTCGACGTGATCCTGCCGTGGATCGCATCCGCGCGGACCGACGACGGCATCGGCAACGTCGCGCTGAATGCGCGCGCCGGGTTCGGCGACCTGCTGATCGGCCCGTTCATCCAGTTCGACCCGGTGATGGGCGCGCAGGGCCCGCGTTTCGCGCAGCGCGTCGAGTTCCAGTTCATCGCGCCGACCGGCGCGTACGATCCGGCGCGCGCGATCAACCCGGGCAGTCATTTCTGGTCGTTCGATCCGTACTGGGCGGCCACGCTGTGGCTCACACCGAAATGGACCGTGTCGTGGCGGCTGCACTATCTGTGGAATGCGACCAACCATCGGCCGGCCGCGTCGCTCGGCCCCGACGTGACGTCGACGCGGGCCGGCCAGGCGATCCACGTGAACTTCGCGACCGAGTATGAAGTGCGTCCGGGCCTGCGACTCGGGCTCAACGGCTACTGGCTGCGCCAGACCACCGACATGCAGGCAAACGGACAGGACGTGCCCGGCACGCGGGAAGCCGTGTTCGCGATCGGGCCGGGCGCGATGTATAGCTTCTCGCCGCACGACCACCTGCTGTTCAACACGTACTTCGAGACCCATGCGCGCAACCGGCCGCAGGGGACGCGGATGGTCCTGCGCTACGTGCATCACTTCCAGTGACGTATCGCACCCCGGCGCGTCGATGCGCGACACGCCGCTTCGATGGTTAGCAGTAGGGGGCAACCGTGAAGGCGGTGGACTACGGCTTGTTCCATGGCCGACCATGGGTCCAGGATGCGTTGACGCCGCCATGGTCGACCTGTCTCGCGGCGCCGCCTGGGGAGGGAGCCTCCATGAAGCCTGTTGCCGTGCCGGCCGACGGCGGTGTCGGGGCCGGCGAGTTCATCCTGTGCAGCGCGGCCGGCGTCATGCCGGCTCGCCGCTCACTGCGCGATGCCCACGAACGTCGGCAGCAGCACGCGATAGACGTGGATCATCGCCGGCCCGAGCAGCACCAGCATCAGCGCGGGGAAGATGCAGAAGATCAGCGGAAACAGCAGCTTCAGCGCGATCTTCGCGGCCCGCTCCTCCGCGCGCATGCGCCGCCGGGTGCGCAGCATGTCCGACAGCACGCGCAGCGATTCGCTGATGCTCGTGCCGAAGCGATCGGCCTGGATCAGCATCGCGCAGAACGACTCGATGTCTTCCACGCCGGTGCGCAGCGCGAGATTGCGCAGCGCGGTTTCCTTCGTGAAGCCGGAGCGCATCTCGAGCAGCAGCAGGTCGAGTTCGCTCGCGACCACCTCGCTGCTGAACCGCAGCTCCTCGCTCACCTTCATCAGCGCCGCGTCGAGCCCAAGCCCCGCTTCGACGCACACGGTCAGCAGGTCGAGCGCATCGGGGAAATCCTCGAAGATCTTCTGCTGGCGCACCTTGATCCGCTGTGACAGCACGATGTTCGGGATGTAGTAGGCGATACAGGCGAGCACCACGAGGATGGCCGACAGCAACGCGCGCTCGTCGCCGAGCGACGTCGTGATCAGCACCGGCAGCACCGCGCACGGCAGCGCGAGCGCCGCCACCGTCTTCGCGGTGAAATACAGCGCGGCCGCACCGGGGTTGCGCCAGCCGGCATTCATGAGCCGGATGCGCAGTGGCGAATTCTCCCAGCCCTCCTTCGGCACCGACAGCTTCGAGATCGGGGTGGACAGCTCGACCAGCTTCGCGACCCAGCGCGACGTCAGGTCGTCGTCGCCGCCCGTGCCTGTACCTGGGCCTGCGACGGCGCCCGCACCGGCGCCGCCGGCCTGCTGGATCCGGCGCTGCAGGTTGCGCGGCGCGAACAGCAGCATCGCGACGAGCACGCCGCCGGCCACGAAGATGAACAAGCCGCCCAGCATCACGGCCTGGACCACGCTCAGGTTTTGCATGACAGCCTCGCTACGGTTCGTTATTCGGCTCGCGCGTCAGACGCGAATGCGGACGATGCGGCGGATCCAGAACAGGCCGAACGCCATCGACACCAGCATCGTGCCGACCATCCGGATCCCGGCCGGATCCTCCCAGAGCACCGACAGGAATTCGCGGTTCAGCAGCGCCATCACCGCGGCGGTCCCGAACGGCAGCAGCCCGAGAATCCACGCGGACAACCGCCCTTCCGCCGACAGCACCCGCACCTTGTCGAACAGCTTGAAGCGTTCGCGGATCAGCGCGCCGATGCTGTCGAGCAGCTCGGCCAGGTTGCCGCCCGTCTCGCGCTGGATCAGCACCGCGATCACGAAATAGCGCAGGTCCTGCACCGGCACGCGCGTGGCGAGGTTCATCAGCGCGTCGTGCAGCGACACGCCGTAGTTGACCTCGTCGAACGTGACGCGGAATTCGCCGCCCATCGGATCGGGAAACTCGTCGCCGACCATCCCGAGCGTGCTCGTGAACGAATGGCCGGAACGCAGCGCGCGCGAGATCATGTCGCAGATGTCCGGCAACTGCCGCTCGAGCTTGCGCAACCGGCGCCCGCGGCAGCGCATCACGTACATCAGCGGCAGGCAGCCGGCCAACAGCGCGACCGGCAGCGCGGCGAGCTGCATGCGCGTGGCGACGCTCGTCGTGAACCATGCGAACGCCGCGAACACGGCACTGAGCACGATCAGCTTCGGCAGCGTCCAGTCGAGGCCCGATTGCTGGATCACGAGATCGAGCGCGTGCACGCGCGGCACGCGCAGCAGCATCCGGTCGAACGGCCTCGACTCGTCGAGCATCCGCTTCTTCAGGATCGACAGCCGCTCCTGCTGCACGTTGCCGCCGGCCGACATCGCGCGAATGCGCGATTCGATCCTGCGCGCGGCGGAGCCGTGCCGCGCGTTCCACCATTGATACGCCCCTTCGATGGTCAGCACGACCGCGACGAAGGTGAGAATCACAAAGCCGTAAAAGATCGTGTTCATGAAGCCTCCCCGGCAGCAAACGGCGCGCTGTGATCAGTTCGTCTCGTACCGCTGGGACGGGTCGTAAAGCGAATCCGGCAGGTTGATGCCGAACGCCTGCAGCCGCTCGACGAACTTCGGCCGCACCCCGGTCGCGCAGAAGTGGCCGCGTACCGAACCGTCGCGGTCCACGCCCGTGCGCTTGAACGTGAAAATCTCCTGCATGTTGATGATGTCGCCTTCCATCCCGGTCAGTTCCTGGATGCTGACGATCTTGCGCTTGCCGTCGGTCAGCCGCGCGGCCTGCACGACCACCGAGATCGCCGACGCGATCTGCTGGCGCATCGTCTTCGGCGGCAGCGACAGCCCCGCGACGCTGATCATGTTCTCGAGCCGCGTCAGCGCGTCGCGCGGCGTGTTCGCGTGGATCGTCGCGAGCGAACCTTCGTGGCCGGTATTCATCGCGTTGAGCATGTCGAGCGCTTCGGCGCCGCGCACTTCGCCGAGGATGATCCGGTCGGGCCGCATCCGCAGCGCGTTGCGCACCAGCGTGCGCTGCGTGATCTCGCCCTTGCCCTCGATGTTCGGCGGGCGCGTTTCGAGCCGCAGCACGTGCGGCTGCTGGAGTTGCAGCTCGGCCGCGTCCTCGATCGTCACGATCCGCTCGTTGCGCGGAATGTAGCCGGACAGGATGTTGAGCAGCGTCGTCTTGCCGCTGCCGGTGCCGCCCGACACGAGCACGTTCACCTTCGCGCGCGACAGCGCGTCGAGCAGCTCGGCCATCGGCGGCGTCAGGCTGTGGAAGCGCACCAGATCGTCCATCTTCAGCGGATTGACCGCGAAGCGCCGGATCGACATCAGCGGTCCGTCGATCGCGGACGGTGGGATGATCGCGTTCACGCGCGAGCCGTCGGGCAGCCGCGCGTCGACCATCGGGCTCGATTCGTCGATGCGGCGCCCGACGCGCGACACGATCTTCTCGATCACCTTCATCAGGTGCGCGTCGTCGTAGAACGTCACGTCGGTCAGCTCGAGCTGGCCGCAGCGCTCGACATACACCTGGCGGTACGTGTTCACGAGGATGTCGGAGATCCCGGGGTCGCGCAGCAGCGCTTCGAGCGGGCCGAAACCGAACATTTCGTCGTACACGTCGATCGCGAGCTGCCGGCGCTCGATGTCGTTCGCGGGCAGCCGCTCCTCGTCGAGGATGCGCGCGATCAGCGCGCCGATCTCCATGCGGACCTGATCCTGCGGCATCCGCGACAGGCGTTCGAGTTCGACGCGCTCGAGCACGGTCAGGTGAATTTCGCGGCGCAGCTTCTGGTAGGCGTCGCGTACCGACGAATGAGCCGGACCGGCCGGTTCGCTGCCTGCCGACAGCGGCTGGGCCCGGTGCAAGGACATCTGTTCGCGCAATGACATGATGGTTCCCCGGAAGAATTACATGGACTTGAGCTTCGGCGTGGCCTTGCGGCCGAACAGCCGGGACATCAGCGGTTCGCTGGGCGCCACGCTGCGTCCCGCGCGCGTTTCGCCGTCGACGAGTTGTTTCGCGCAGGCCTGCAACGCGCGCGCGACCGCCGTGCCGCGCGCGAGCCGCGACACCGGATGGCCCTGGTTGATCGCTTCGAGCACGGTATCGGCGTCGTCCGGAATCGTGCAGGCGGCATGCAGGCCGAGCACTTCCTCGAGCGCCGTGCGGGTCCGGTCGCTCGCGCGCGTCGCGCGGTTCACGATCAGGCGCAACTGGTCGGTCGAGTAGCCGAGCGACACGAGGATCTCCAGCAGCCGGCGGCCGGCGCGCACGTGCGGCATCGCGGGCTGCAGCACGATCTGGATCTGGTCGCTGCGATCCAGCGCGACCATCGACAACGGATTGATGCCGACCCCGACGTCGAAGATCACGAAGTCGTAGCGCGGCGCGGCGACGCCGAGGATCCATTCGAGTGCATCCTCGCGCATCTCGGCGGCCTTGACCGGGTCGCCGGCGCCCGCGAGCACGTGAAAGTTCTCCGTCACGTGCGCGACGCTCGCGTCGAGAAACGCGCTGTCGAGCCGCTCGATCTGCGCGCATAGCTGCGGCAGCGTCGACGGCGGGGTTTCGTCGCTGACGAGGAAAGCCGCATCGGCGAACTGCTGGTTCAGGTCGATCAGCAGCACGCGGCGCTTGAAGCCCTCGGCGATCTCGAACGCGACGTTGCTGGCCGCGAAGCTCGTGCCGGCCCCGCCCTTGCACGACATGAACGACACGATCCGCGTATCGTCGCTGTCGCACCGCGTGCTTTGCGCGGCGGCGCGTTCGAGCGCGTTGCCGAGCGCCTGAGGATCGATCGGCCATTGCAGCACGTCGCGCGCGCCGGCGCGCATCGCGTCGAGCAGCACGTGCGGCGACGCATCGGCCGTCACCAGGATGCAGGTCAGGTTCGCGTGCGCGCGGCAGATCCGCTCGATCGCCGCCAGCTCCGACGGATCGAGCAACGTGCCGTCGACCAGCAGGATGTCGAACGCGTCGAGCCCGTCGGTGCGATGCTCGATCTGGGACGGGCGCCCGGTCGCGCGCGTCGCGCGATAGCGTCCGCAGTCGGCCACGAGACGCGCGATCTGCGTGAGCCGCGCGGTATCGTCGGAAGCTACGAGGATGTTGATCATGTCGTGTGCCTCGTGTGTTCGATCAGTTGCAGGCGGCGCCGCCCGTCGAGGAGGTCAGGCTCTCGCGCGGCAGCGTCGTCGTGAACGGCGGCATCCTGACCGTGACGTTCACGAACGGGATCATGGTCTTGACGGTGACGTTCGTGACGCTGACGGTCACGAACGCGCACGAGTTCACGTCGCAGCTCGCCGGCAAGTAATTCACCGACACGTTCGCGTTCGACAGCAGCGGCATCAACGACCTCACGCGCTTCGTGACGCCGGCCGCGTTCACGTCGCACACCACCGCCGTGCGCGCGCCCAGACGCACGGCCTCGCTCGCGGTGTTCCAGTAGAACAGCACGCGGCCGAATTCGAAGATGCCGATCAGCAGCATGATCAGGACCGACGCGATGAGCCCGAACTCGACGATCGCCGAGCCGCGTTGACCGCGCCGGCGCGACGGCGGAACATGGCGCGCGTTCATGACACTTGCCTCATCACGGTGACGATGTTGTTGAAGGTGATCGACGGCAGCCACGGGTACGCGGGAATCGGCCGGTAACGGTAGCCCTTGATCTTCACTTCGACGACGTTGATCGCGCCCGTCGCCGTCCCGCTTGCCGCGTTGTTGTTCGAGTCGTAGGTCGGCAGGTTCGCGAACTGCGCCGGATCGGACGCGTCGCCGCAGCCGGTCGTGCGCTGCGCGTCGCAGATGGTCACCATCGACGTCGTGAGCCCCGGCACCAGCTCGGTGCCCGACGAACCGCACGTCGTGCTGCCGTAGACGACGAGGCACTGCGCCTGCGACACCGGATACGCGCTGTCGGTCGGCAGCCAGACCGACAGGTAGCGCGCCGCGTCGCGCGTCGCCTTGGTCAGCGTCTCGTACTGGTAGATCGCGCGGCCGAACTCGGCCACGCCGGTCGCGAGCATGACCATCGGCATCAGCACGAGCGCGAACTCGACGGCAACGACGCCACGGGTACGCGAACGGCGCAACGGGAGCTTGTTCATGATCGCCTCGCTATTGAACGAGCATCGGAACCTGGGTACCCGATGCGCTGCCGCTGCCGGGCAATCCGTGCGTCGCGCACGGATTGTTGCCGGACACCGACGAACCGAGGTATTCGAGGTGCGCCACGACCCCGCCTTTGCCGGGACTGAACGGCAGCGGGTCGAGCATCAGCACGCAATCCCATTGCGTGACGTGCACCTTGCCGCTGTTCCCCTTCAGCGTCGAGCAGTCGCCTTCCGGTGCGAGCGCGACGCGGCGGTCGCCCCCGTAGGTCTGGTAGTTGCTCGCCGTGGCCGTGCCGTTGGTGGAAATCCCGCTTCCCGACGGCGGCGCGCCATCGCCCTGGTAGGACTTGAAATTCGTACGGTCGGTGACGAACTGCGTATAGGCGTCACCCTTGATGCCCGCCGTTCCCGGCGGCCCGTAGTTCGGCCCGACGTAGGCGTAGCCGGTGAAGTCCGGCTGGCCGCTCGAGCCGTTCGCGCCGTTCGTGTAGATCCCGAAGCGCGTATTCCACGCGCGCAGCGACGCCGACTTCAGGCCGGTGGTGCTCAGGTCGGGCGGGCTCGTGATGTTGCAGGTGTTGCCCGACAGCTCGCCCGCGAGCGTCGGCTCGTCCGTCGAGCCGTCGAGCGCCGCCCAGCCGAAGTTGCCGGGCCCGTAGGTCGACGACGAACCGGACGGCGACGAGATCCAGTCGCCGACCTTGTAGGCCGGATCGGACGGGCCGCGGCACACGAACACCGGAATCGCGCAGGTGGTCTGCCCGCCGCCGACCGTCGCGATCGCGCTCGCCGAGACTTCCGCCGCGTTCGCGAGCTTCATGCCCGGCAGCACGTTCAGCACCTCGATGAACCAGTGCGCGATGTTGCTCAGCTTGGCCGTGCATTGCACGTACTTCATGTTCGCCGGCGTCGTGACGGCGTTCTTCGTCAGGAACGGGTTGGTCAGCGAATCGCTGAACGTGACGTTCGCGTTCGTCGACATCTGCACCGCGTTGTTCTGGAAGAACACCAGATTGAGGTGGCCGGCGGCGATGCCGTCGGCCTCGGCCACCGACAGGCTGATGGCCGACGTCAGGTCACGCGCAGCCGACAGCGCGCACGCATCGGCGCTGTTCTGCAGCTCGCTGCGCGTGACGTACAGCTTGCCGAGATCCAGCGCGAGACCGACGAACCCGATCATCACCGCCAGCGCGAGACCGACGATGATCGCGACGGCACCGCGCTGGCGATGCGGGCCGCGACGCGTGACTTTCGGATGACGTGCTGCGCTGTTCATGGCGTTCTCCCTGAGCATGCCGTCGTTACTGGGTGGCCTTGCCGATGCCGATCACAAACGCATTGGCGGGCGGCACGGTCTGCTTGAACGACCTGTCGTAGTTGTCGAGCGCGGCCGCGGCGGCGCTGCCGTCGACGCCCGACGCCGAGGCCGCGTGTTCGGCGGCATGCGGATCGATGATCTGGGCCTGCATCACGGTGCGGACCGAGTCGCCGAAGCGGCTGTCCCACACCGGTGTCGACGACATGCAGCCGGCAAGCGCGAACGCGAGCGGGACGGCGAGCGCCGCGCGGCGCACGAATACGAGGTAGGCGGTTTTCATGAGTGTCCCCTTGACGAGTTTCAACGATCGGTGGACTCGGGTGCCGCGCTCACGCGCGCAACCTGCGCCCGCGCTGCGGCCGGGATCCGGTGCCTGGGCCGCGCCGCCGGCTGGGCCCGCGTGTCGGATCGGAAGGGCGTCGTGTAGGGAAAGAGGGTTAAGGTCAGTGGCGCTCTCGGTGGGTGCACTT
>NZ_JAAGPK010000147.1:0-20609 GCF_017104685.1 Burkholderia sp. Tr-20355
TGCCCGCGCGGCGCGTCAGCAGCGCATACAGCGCCGCGTGATCGCCGCCGCGCGCCTCGAGCAGCGCGAGCTGGCGTTCGACGATACCCGTATCGCCGCGCGACACCGGGCCGGCCAGCGCGTTGGCGAGCCCCTTGTCGCGGGCGGTCTCGATCGTGCCGGCGAGCATCGGCAGCAGCGCGCGCAGCGCGGCATCCTCGTCGAAGCCGAGGCCGCGCCACAGCTCGACCGCTTCCGACAGCCCGCACAGCGCGAAGCTCGCCGCGTAGTGCGCGGCCGCGTGGTAGAGCATCCGGCCGCCGGCCGGAATCGACAGCGGATGGCAGCCGAGTGCGGCAGCAAGCCGCAGCAGCGTCGCATGCAGCGCGCCGTCGGCTTCGATCGTGACCGAGCAGCCGTCGATGCGCGCAAGGTCGGCATCGGTGCCGCCGAACAGGTAGAGCGGATGAAAGCCGCCGGTGGCCACGCCTTGCTGCTTCGCCGGATCGAGCAGCGCAACCGCCGACGCGCCGCTGCAGTGGACGACCGCCTGGCCGGCGGCGCGCGACGCGTCGAAGCGCAGCGCCGCGGCGGTCGGTGCGAGATGGTCGTCGGGCACCGTCACGAAGATCAGGTCGGCGGCATCGGCAACCTGCTGCGGCGTATCGACTGCCCGGCACCCGTCGATGCGCGCGGCGAGGTCGGCCGCCGACGCGGGCGTGCGGCTCGCGATCGCGACGACGGGGAAGCCGGCTTGCGCGAAGCGCTGCGCGACGCAGCGCGCGAGGCGGCCGGCACCGATGAAGCCGAGGCGGGGGATGTCGGGAAGCGGCATGGCGGCGGACGTAAGCAAAAACGAAGCAACCGCCAGTATCGCAGGAATGTCGGTGGCGCTGCGCAAGGGCGGCTGCCGTGCCATCGCAGGTATTCATGACCGGTGTGCGGCCCGGTCTCCCCGCGTACCGATGCCCGGCGTCACGGCCGAATGACGACCGGGGAATCCGACCCCGAAACATGGCGCGTGCCCGCGGCGCTTGAAATGTCGGCATCTTGTCTCAAATTTGTAATCGTTCATTACGTGCGTGTACCCGCTGCGCGTGCCGTATCCGGTAAGACTGACCGGCCCGTGTGTCGCGACCCGAGTCGTCGGACGGAATCGCGCGTTCCGCAAGGGTCGCCGCCCGCTCAGGACGCCATGCCGCAGGGCATCTCCCGCTGCGTGCAATTGCAATTTGCAACAAATGCGCGATACGCGAGGGGCGGGTTTTCGCTACATTGCTTCCATGCGACGTGCATGCCCGCCGTTGCCGACAGGAGCGCACAAAATACCGCTCCAGCAGGAGAATCGAAGTGAAAAAGCTCATTCCGTTCATCGCCGCCGCCGCGCTGGGCCTGGGTGCCGTAAGCGCCGCGCAGGCCCACGTGTCGATCGGGGTCGGCATCGGTATCCCGGTCGCGCCTGCGTACCCCGTTTATGCACCGCCGCCGCCCGTGTACTACGCGCCGCCGCCTCCGCCCGTCTATTACGCGCCTGCGCCCGCCTACTATGCGCCGCCGCCCGCCGTGGTCGTCGGCGGCTACTACGGTCGCCCGTACTGGCGTCACGGTTACGGCGGCTGGGGCCACCACGGCTACTGGCGTCGCTGATTCGTCCCGCGCGGCCTGACCGCGCGTGGCAAAACGGCGCAGCGTCCCGCGAGGGGCGCTGCGCCGTTTTTCTTTGGGGCGGCCGCTTGACGGGCGGCCCGTGCGGGCCGTCGTCGCCTACACCGCGTGCACGATCAGGTCGCGGTAGCCGCCGACGATCACGCTGTACGAGAAATACGCGAACAGCAGCGCCGACGCGATATGGCACACGCGCATCAGCCCGGCGCCCGCGCGCTTGCGGCCCTGGCTCGCGAGCGTGCACATGAAGAGCGTCCACGCGAGGCCGCCGAGGAAGAAGCCCGACAGGAACACCGACGCGGTGGCCGGCGTGGTCGCGCCGGCCTTTGCGATCAGTGCGCCGCCGACCGCCGCGAACCACAGGATCGCGCTCGGCGACGACATCGCGAGCAGCATCCCGCGCAGGAAGCTGCGCCGCGCGCTCGCCCGCGGCTGCGGGGCGTCGTCCGCGTCGTCGTCGGCCGCACTGGCCGGCGCCAGTGCTTCGCGCGCCATCTTCCACGTGAGAAACAGCAGGACCGCGCCGCCACCGATCCACACGATCCAGCGCACGGGCTCGAACTGCAGCAGCACGGCCATTCCCGCGAGCGCGAGTGCCGCATAGACGAGATCGCCGACGCACGAGCCGAGCCCGAGCCAGAAACCCGGCCGGAAGCCGTGCGACAACGTCAGCGACAGCATCGCGACGTTCACGAGGCCGATGTCGAGACAGAGCGACAGCGACAGGAAGAAACCGTCGGACAGCATGGAGGCGGGTGGAAAACTCATCTTCGTCGTTCTTGTGGCGATGGCGAGGCACGGGCCGGCGCGCGCCGGCCGCATGGCGTCAGAGGCCGATCTCCTGCCAGAGCCGGTCGACGCGCGCCTTCACGGCCGCGTCCATCTCGATCGGGCGGCCCCATTCGCGATTCGTCTCGCCGGGCCACTTGTTGGTCGCGTCGAGCCCCATCTTCGAGCCGAGACCGGCCACCGGCGATGCGAAGTCGAGATAGTCGATCGGCGTGCTGTCGACCATCACCGTGTCGCGCACGGGGTCGACGCGCGTCGTGATCGCCCAGATCACTTCCTTCCAGTCGCGGATGTTCACGTCCTCGTCGACGACCACGATGAACTTCGTATACATGAACTGCCGCAGGAAGCTCCACACGCCGAACATCACGCGCTTCGCGTGGCCCGCGTAGCTCTTCTTCATCTGGACGATGGCCATCCGGTAGCTGCAGCCTTCGGGCGGCAGGTAGAAGTCGGTGATCTCGGAGAACTGCTTCTGCAGCAGCGGCACGAACACTTCGTTGAGCGCGACGCCGAGCACGGCGGGCTCGTCGGGCGGCTTGCCGGTGTAGGTCGAGTGGTAGATCGCGTCGCGGCGCATCGTGATGCGCTCGACGGTGAACACCGGGAACCACTCCTGCTCGTTGTAATAGCCGGTGTGATCGCCGTACGGGCCTTCGAGCGCGTGCTCGTACGCGGCCGACGCGTTGCCGGCCGGGCGCGGCGGTGCGCCGGCAGGCGCGGGGGCAGGGGCGCCTTCCTGCGGATGGATGAAGCCTTCGAGCACGATTTCCGCGCGCGCGGGCACCTGCAGCGTGTCGACGCCGGGCGTCAGGCACTTCGCGAGCTCCGTGCGGCTGCCGCGCAGCAGGCCGGCGAACTGGTACTCGGACAGCGAATCGGGCACGGGCGTCACCGCGCCGAGCGTCGTGGCCGGATCGGCGCCGAGCACGACCGCGACCGGGTACGGCTTGCCGGGGTTCCGCAGTGCGAACTCGCGGAAGTCGAGTGCGCCGCCGCGATGGGCGAGCCAGCGCATGATCAGCTTGTTGCGGCCGATCAGCTGCTGGCGGTAGATGCCGAGATTCTGGCGCGACTTGTTCGGCCCGCGCGTGACCGTCAGGCCCCACGTGACGAGCGGCCCCGCATCGCCGGGCCAGCAGGTCTGGATCGGCAGCTTGTTCAGGTCGACGTCGTTGCCTTCCCAGACGATCTCCTGGCACGGCGGCGACGATACCGACTTCGGCGCCATGTCCCACACGGCCTTCGCGAGCGACAGCAGCTTGCCGGCGTCCTTCAGGCTCTTCGGCGGATCGGGTTCCTTCAGCGCGGAGAGCAGGCGCCCGAGATCGCGCAGCGAATCGAGCGCGGCGTCGTCGCCCGCATCGACGCCCATCCCGAGCGCGACGCGGCGCGGCGTGCCGAACAGGTTGCCGAGCACCGGAAACGCATGCCCGGTCGGTGCGTTGAACAGCAGCGCCGGGCCGCCGGCGCGCAGCACGCGGTCGCACAGCTCGGTCATTTCGAGTACGGGCGACACGGGTTGCGTGACGCGCCGCAGTTCGCCGAGCGCCTCGAGGCGCTGGATGAAATCGCGTAAGTCTTTGTATTTCATGAACAAGGTCCGGGCCGCCCGCATGACGGGCGGCGATGGGCGGGCGCAGCGGCCGGCTGCGGCCCCGAATCGACCGACGATTTTACCCCGCGCCGCCGCGCGGCCGCCCGGCAGAGAAAAAAGTCGATCGCGCGCAAACCCCCTACGGCACGGGATTTGCGATCTGAAGGTCCGTCTCAAATTACTTTTTGTTATAGATTTGAGTTTTTATAGTGTTGACGATCTATAAAACCCTGCTAGAATCCGCTCACATTGGCTGCAGGGTAAAAGGCTTCGAGCCGCCAATCACCGATCTTTGACGCAGCGCGTCACCGTCCGCCGAATCCTGCACGGCGTATCCGACGGCCTTAGTTGTAGTCCCAGCCAGCGCTACCAGACGCTGGTTTTTTGCGTGGGTGCCACCGCGTATGCCCGCCTCGCCCATTGTGCGAAGGTGCCGGCCCTCTTACACCGTGGCCTCGAACGGTACTTATACCGTTTCCCCGATGCCTGCACGTCCCAACCAAGGCGTGCGGCGTCGTGATTCCGCGGCGCGTTTTCTGTCTCGCCATCGAGCTGAGCGAGCCGCACGAGTCATGTTCATGGGAGATGATCTGAATGAACGCTTGGTTATCGTGGCGTCCCAATGAGCAGCATGCGCAGATCGTGCGCAACATGCTGCGTCGCGGGACGCGTGTCAGTCACCATCTATTCAGCGTTGTCGGCTGTTTCGCTGTCGCGGTTGCGCTTGCACTGTGGCTGCTGCCAACCGTCCGCGGCACGCTCGCCGCGAAGCTGATGCCGGTCGTATCCGCGGCCGTGCAGGCCGGGCCCGCCCGTTTGCTGTCCGGCCATCCGCTGCCGAACTTCGCGCCTGCCGGCGCGCAGCCGCAGCAGGAAGATGCGCCTGAAGCGGACGCGCTCGCGGTCGGCCTCGACGTCGCACCGGAAGCCGCCGCACCGGGCGCCCAGGCCGATGCATCCGATCCGGCCCGCAACGGCCCGTCGCCGGTCGCGCTGGCCAAGCTGATTCCCGCCCAGCGGGTTGCCGCCGATGCGCGCGACGATCGTGCGCTGGCGTCGAACCGCGAACAGGCGCTCGTCGCGACCTACCTGTCGCGCCGTTACCGCGTCGCGCAGGAGCCGCTCGGCCAGCTCGTCAAGGCGGCGTTCCAGACCGGCCGCGACGTCGGCCTCGATCCGCTGCTGCTGCTGTCCGTGATGGCGATCGAGTCGGGCTTCAACCCGTATGCCGAAAGCGGCGTCGGCGCGAAGGGCCTGATGCAGGTCATGTCGAAGGTCCATTCCGACAAGTTCGAATATTTCGGCGGCACCGATACGGCGCTGCAGCCGCTCGCGAACCTGCAGGTCGGCGCGCTGGTGCTGAAGGACTGCATCGCACGCGGCGGCTCGCTCGCGAACGGCTTGCGCATGTACAACGGTTCGACGAACCCCGACGACAACGGCTACGGTTCGAAGGTGATGGCCGAGCGCGGCCGCCTGCGCGACGTCGCGCGCGGCCGCAGCGTGCCGATCAACGCACCGCAGGCACCGGCCCAGCCGGCGAAGCCGATCGTCACGGCCGCCGTGACGGCGGCGGCAGGCGGCGCAAAGCGCGTGCACGCGACGCTCGACAGCGCGACGTCGGTGAAGGCCGCGCCGAAGGAAGCGTCGCCGCAGGACGACGCGAGCGTCGACACCGCGAAGCAGTCGCACGGCGATCATTCTGAGCTCGGCGCGTAACGTCACGCGTTTCGCGCGGTTCCGGCCGGCAGGCCATGAAAAAGGCACCCGATCCGGGTGCCTTTTCTTTTTGCGGCGGGGGAAACGCCCGTGTGCGGGCCGCGGCGTCAGTGCTGTCCGAACAGCGTCGCGAGCCGGTCGACCGCCTCTTCGAGCCGCGGGTAGGCCGTCGCATACGACAGGCGGATATAGTCGCGCGGCGCATGGACGCCGAAGTCCATGCCGGGAACCAGCACGACGCCGGCGTCGTGCAGCATCGCCTGCGTGAGTGCGGCGCTGTCGCCGGCTGCCGGGTGGGCGACGCCGCCGCAATGCGCATACACGTAGAACGCACCGTCGGGCATCACGGGGACCGTGAAGCCGAGCCGTTCGAGCGCCGGCACGATGAAATCGCGGCGGCGCTTGAATTCGAGGCGGCGCGCTTCATAAAGGTCGAGCGTGGCCGGTTCGAAGCACGCGAGCGCTGCATGCTGCGCGAGCGCGGACGGGCAGATGAACAGGTTCTGCGACAGCTTCTCGAAGGTGCCGACCAGTGCGGGCGGCACGACGAGCCAGCCGAGCCGCCAGCCCGTCATGCTGAAATACTTCGAGAAGCTGTTCACGGTGATCACGTCGTCGCCGAACGACAGTGCCGACACGGGTGCCGCGTCGTAGCTGAGCCCCTGGTAGATCTCGTCGACGATCGTGAAACCGCTGCGGGCGCGCACGGCCTCGACGATCCGCTTCAGTTCGTCCGGTTCGAGCGACGTGCCGGTCGGGTTCGACGGCGACGCGAGCAGCACGCCGCGGGTGCGGTCGCCCCAGCGCGTGCGGACATCGTTCTCGGTGAGCTGGAAGCGCGCGTCCGGGCCGCTCGGCACGAGCACCGCGCGGCCTTCGGCCGCCGCGACGAAATGCCGGTTGCAGGGATACGACGGGTCGGGCATCAGCACTTCGTCGTCACGGCCCACGAGTGCGAGGCACGCGAGCAGCAGCGCGGCCGATGCGCCGGCCGTCACGACAATCCGCTCCGGGCTGATCGCGAGGCCGTACGCGCGCGCATAGTGGGTGGCGATCGCCTCGCGCAGCGGCGCAATGCCGAGCGCGCTCGTGTACTGCGTGACCCCGCGGCGCAGCGCGGCCGCGGCCGCTTCGACGACGGGCTCCGGCGCGGTGAAATCGGGCTCGCCGATGCCCATGTGGATAACATCGCGCCCAAGGGACTCGAGCCGCTGTGCCTCCTTCATCAGTTCCATCACATGGAAGGGCTGGATCGCGTCGACGCGTGCGGCGAGCGTGACGAGCGAATCGGCGGTGGTATTCATCGGCGGGCAGGGCGGAGGGGAGAAAGAATGAAAAACGGGCGCTTGCGCGCCCGTGAACAGACCAACGGTGTCAGCCGTTGCGGCGTGCCTGCGTTTCTGCAGGGCGCAGCTTCGCGGCGAGCTTGTCGAGCACGCCGTTCACGTACTTGTAGCCGTCGGAGCCGCCGAACGTCTTCGCGAGTTCGACCGCTTCGTTGATGATCACGCGGTACGGTGTTTCGACGTGGTGCGTGAGCTCGAACGTCGCGATCAGCAGCACCGCGCGTTCGACCGGCGAAAGCTGGTCGATCGGACGGTCCAGCGACGGCGTCAGCGCGTCGACGAGCGTGGCGTGCTCGCGGATCACGCCGTGCAGGATCGCGTCGAGCAGCTCCTTGTCAGCCTTGTCGTAACCGAGCGCGCCGCGCAGTTGCGCGTCGATCTCGCCGGAGGACGCGTTCGACAGCAGCCACTGGTAGAGGCCTTGCGTCGCCAGCTCGCGCGATTGTCGGCGGGCGCTCTTCTTCATGCGCGCTCCTCTTCGTCGTCTTCGTCTTCCTCTTCGTCCTCGTCGTCGCCGAGCTGGTCGAGGGCCATCGTCAGGTTGGCCATCTCGACGGCGACGCGTGCGGCGTCACGACCCTTTTCGGTCATGCGCGCGACGGCCTGCTCGTCGTTTTCGGTCGTCAGGACCGCGTTCGCGATCGGCAGGTTGAAGTCGAGGCCGATGCGGGTGATGCCCGCGCCGCTCTCGTTCGACACGAGTTCGAAGTGGTAGGTCTCGCCGCGGATCACCGCGCCGAGCGCGATCAGCGCGTCGAACTGGCCGCTTTCGGCGAGCTTCTGCAGCGCGAGCGGGATTTCCAGCGCGCCGGGCACCGACACGAGCAGCACGTCTTCACCGGTGACGCCGAGGCGTTCCAGTTCCTCGACGCATGCGTCGGCGAGGCCGTTGCACACCGGCTCGTTGAAGCGCGATTGCACGATGCCGATACGCAGGCCGTCGCCTTCGAGATTCGGTTGGTATTGTCCGATTTCCATGATCTTGTCCGTGGTGTGGATGAACGGTTATAGGGCGAAAGCGCCGTGGCGGGTTACGCGTTGGACGCCGGGCAGGACTTGGCTTCGCCGCCGGGCATCGGAATGAAGCCCGTGACTTCGAGGCCGTAGCCGGACATGCTGCCCAGCTTGCGCGGATTCGACAGCACCTGCATCTTGCCGACGCCGACATCGCGCAGGATCTGCGCGCCGATGCCGAACGTCTTGAAATCGACCGGCCGGCGCTTGAGCGCGGCCGCCTTTTCTTCCTCGTCGAACGCCTTGAAGACGTCGATCAGGTGTTCCTTGGTGTCGCCGCAGTTGAGCAGCACGATCACGCCGAGGTCGCGTTCCGCGATGTCGCGCATGGCGGCGTCGAGCGTCCACGAGTGCGTCGACACGCCCGTCTCGAGCAGGTCGAGCACCGACAGCGGCTCGTGCACGCGCACCGGCGTATCGACGTCGGGCGACGGCGTGCCGCGCACCAGCGCGATGTGCGGCGAGCCGCTCGGCTGGTCGCGGTACAGCACCGTGCGGAACGTGCCGTGCGCGGTCTGCATCGTGCGCTCGGCGATCCGTTCGATGATCGATTCCGTGCGGCTACGGTACTGGATCAGGTCGGCGATCGTGCCGATCTTCAGGTTGTGTTCCTTCGCGAACTCGATCAGGTCCGGCAGGCGCGCCATCGTGCCGTCGTCCTTGATGATCTCGCAGATCACCGCGGCCGGCGTGAGGCCCGCGAGCGCGGTGAAGTCGCAGCCGGCCTCGGTGTGGCCCGCACGCACGAGCACGCCGCCCGGTTGCGCCATGATCGGGAACACGTGGCCCGGCTGCACGATGTGCTCGGGGCGCACATCGTGCGCGACCGCCGTGGCGATCGTGTGCGCACGGTCGGCGGCCGAGATGCCGGTCGTCACGCCTTCGGCCGCTTCGATGCTGACCGTGAACGCGGTGCCGTACTGCGTGCCGTTGCGGTAGGTCATCAGCGGCAGGTGCAGCTGCTTGCAGCGTTCCTGCGTCAACGTCAGACAAACCAGGCCGCGGCCGTACCTGGCCATGAAGTTGATCGCTTCCGGCGTGACGAATTCGGCGGCGATCACGAGGTCGCCCTCGTTTTCGCGGTCTTCTTCGTCGACCAGGATCACCATCCGGCCGGCTTTCAGCTCGGCGATGATGTCGAGCGTGGAGGCGAGCGTCATAAGGGGGCGAGAAAGAGGAAAGTGCGTATTTTACGCCAGCCGGACGGCGTTTCGGCTGGCATGGGCCGCGCGCGTCGGGCAAGGGCCCCGGAACGTGTCGCGGGCGGCCTGCGCGGCGGGCCCGGCGGGCCGCCGCGCTTGACCGACGCGCGGGTGCGGACGGTGGCGGGCCGGGCGGATCCCGGCCGCGCGTCACGCGTGCTGGTCGCGTCCGCCGAGGTAGTCGAGCTTGCCGAGCTCGACGCCGCTGTGGCGCAGGATGTCGTAGGCGGTCGTCACGTGGAAGAAGAAATTGGGCAGCACGAAGCTCAGCAGGTACGACTGGCCGGTGAACTCGATCGGGCCGACGCGCATCTTCAGCACGATCTGGCGCGTCTCGCTGCCGTCGATCTGCGCGGCGTCGAAGCCTTTCAGGTAGTCGATCGTCTTCTGGATGCGCGCGTGCAGTTCGTCGAAGGTCTGCTCGACGTCGGGAAAGCTCGGGATCTCGGTGTCGGCGAGCCGTGCGGCGCAGCCCTTCGCCGTATCGGTCGCGATATAGACCTGGCGGACGAGCGGCAGCATGTCCGGGTAGAGGCGTGCGCCGGTGAACACCGACGGATCGATCTGCTTCTCGGCCGCGTGCGCCTGCGCCTTGCCGAGGATGTGCTGCAGGTTGGTCAGGCCGCGGATCAGGACGGGCAGCGAGGCCTGGTACATCGAGATGGACATGGGAACGACTCCTGTGGGAAGAGGGGCGGCCGGTGTGCGGCGCGTCGTGCGTGGCGGCGTTGAAACCGCTGTCGACGCATCTTAGCGCGACGGCACGGCCCGTGCGCGTCGTTGGCCATTCGGCCGGGAGTCCTCAAACCGAATGGCCGCCGGTCCCGCTGGCGCGGTTTCAGGCACGCCGGAATCGCGGCCCTCGCGGGTATCGCGCCGCGATCCGGAAATTGTCGTATCATGAAACACGAAACACGAAACACGAAATATGAAGCAACGGAGACCTGCATGATCGAACTCGACAGTGCCGCGTCGGCCGTCCTTGCCCGGCTGGCGTCCTTCGGCCAGGAAAACGACGCGCGGATGGCCGACCGCAGCCGCAAGATGCTCAACCTCGAACTGCCTACGGCCGAGCTGCTGTACCTGCTCGTCACCGGCGCGCGGCGCCGGCGCATGCTCGAAATCGGCACGTCCAACGGCTACAGCGCGATCTGGCTCGCGCATGCGCTGCGCGAAACGGACGGGCAGCCGCTCGTCACCGTCGAGTGTTCACCGGAGAAGGCCGGGCAGGCGAGGGCCAACCTGCGCGCGGCGTCGCTGCAGGACTGGGCGCAGGTGATCGAAGGCGAGGCGACGCAGGTCTGCGCGGCCGTGACGGGCCCGTTCGATTGCGTATTCTTCGATGCCGACCGCGTGAGCGCGCCGCGTCAACTGGCGCACCTGTTGCCGAAGCTGACGGCCGATGCGCTGCTCGTCGCCGACAACGCACTGTCCCATCCGGATGAAATCGCCGCTTATCTCGCCGCGGTCGACGCGACGCGCGAGTTCGACACGACGATCGTGCCGGTCGGCAAGGGGCTCCACATCGCACGTCGCCGGCGGCCGGCATGACGCGCGCCGCACTCGAGCGCACGACCCTGGGGCGCGACGCCTACGGGGCGATCCGGGAGATGCTGGTCGACGAAGCGCGCTTCGCGGCGGGCGAGAAGATCAGCATCGAAGCGCTGTCGCGCGATCTCGGTATCAGCCGCTCGCCCGTGTGGGCGGCGGTCTCGCGTCTGGAGGCCGAGGGGCTGCTGCAGGTCGTGCCGCGCCAGGGCGTGTTCGTGATCGCGTTCGACCGTGCGCGGGTCGTGGCCATCTTCGAGGCGCGGGAAGCGCTCGAAGGCATGGCCGCGCGCCTGGCGGCGCAGCGCATGACACCCGACGAGCGCGCTGTGCTGGACGAAGCGCTGGTGCGGCAGGCCCGCGCGGTCGACCGCCGCGACGGCGGCGCATACCGCGTCGCCAACCTCGATTTCCACCACGGGCTGCTCGCCGCCGCGCGCAATACGACGATCGAGACGTCGCTCAGGGCGCTGTACGCGCAGGTGCAGACGATGTGTGCGGGCGGTGCGAGCCCGATGGACGACTGGGAGCGGTTGGGCGGGAACGTCGCCGAACACCGGCAGGTGTTCGACATGATCGCGAAGCGCGATGCGGATGGCGCCGAGCGCGCGGCACGGGCGCATGTCCGGCAACTGCGCGACACGATTCTGGTGCGGGCGGGCGGAGGCGGCGCGGATACCTGAGCGCCGGCGGAATGCCGGCGGATGAGGGCCGGGCAGGATGTTGAAAAACGGCGACCGCCGATAGCCGGATGTCGGGCCGTCAGTCGCCGCTTCGACGGTGGCCGCTGCGATCAGTCCTGATGCGCGCCCTGCGACGACGACAGCATCCGCTCGACATAGCGCGCGATCATGTCGACTTCGAGGTTCACCTTGTCGCCGGCCTTCACATGGCGCAGCGTCGTGACCTCGACCGTATGCGGAATCAGGTTGATCGAGAACTCGCAGCCGTCCGCGCGATCGTCGATCGTGTTGACGGTCAGGCTCACGCCGTTGACCGTGATCGACCCCTTGTACGCGAGATAGCGGCCGAGCTCGCGCGGCGCGACGATGCGCAGTTCGTGCGATTCGCCGACCGGCGCGAAGCGCGACACGGTGCCGAGGCCGTCGACGTGGCCCGACACGATGTGGCCGCCGAGGCGGTCGTGCGCACGCAGCGCCTTCTCGAGGTTCACTTCGCCGGGCTGGGCGAGTCCGACCGTGCGGTTCAGGCTTTCGCGCGACACGTCGACGTCGAACGCGGTGTCGGTCTTCTCGATCACCGTCATGCAGGCACCCTGGATCGCGATGCTGTCGCCGAGCGCGACATCGGCGAGATCGAGCCCGCCGGCCTGCACGGTCAGGCGCACGCCGGCGTCGGCGGACGTGCCGAGCGGACGGATCGATTCGATGCGGCCGACGGCCGCGACAATTCCGGTGAACATCGTGACGGTTTCGTTCAGTGACGCGTGTCGGGCGGCGCGACACGCGCGAGGATCCGCAGGTCGTCGCCGATCCGCTCGACGCCGTGGAACGACAGTCGCGTGCGCGCATCGAGATGCGCCGGCGCGGCGAGGTCGAACATGCCGGCCGCGTCGGTGCCCAGCAGGCTCGGTGCGAGATAGACGAGCAATTCGTCGACGCACTGTTCGCGCAGCAGCGAGCCGTTCAGCTTGTGGCCGGCCTCGACATGCAATTCGTTGACGCCGCGCGCGCCGAGCGCCGCCAGCATCGCCGGCAGGTCGACCTTGCCGTGCACGTTCGCGAGCGGCACGATTTCGGCGCCGCGCGACTTCAGCACGTTCGCGCGCATTTCGCCGCCGGCGTCGAGCCGTCCGCAGAAGATCAGCAGCGGGGCGCCCTCGAGCAGCCGCGCGTCGAGCGGCAGGTCGAGGCGGCTGTCCACGAGGATGCGTTGCGGCTGGCGCGGCGTGTCGATGCCGCGCACGGTCAGCAGCGGATTGTCCTCGCGCACGGTGCCGATGCCGGTCAGGATCGCGCAGGCGCGCGCACGCCAGGCGTGCCCGTCGAGGCGCGCGGCCTCGCCGGTGATCCACTGGCTTTCGCCGGACGGCAGCGCGGTGCGGCCGTCGAGCGACGCGGCGGCCTTCATCCGCACCCACGGGCGGCCGCGCGTCATCCGCGACACGAAACCGATGTTCAGCTCGCCGGCTTCATGCGCGAGCAATCCGCAGCGCACGTCGATGCCCGCGTCGCGCAGCATGCCGAGGCCGCGCCCCGACACCTGCGGGTTCGGGTCTTCCATCGCGGCGACGACCTTCGCGACGCGCGCCTCGATCAGCGCGTTCGCGCACGGCGGCGTGCGGCCGAAATGGCTGCACGGTTCGAGCGTCACGTAGACGGTCGAACCCGCGACGTCGTATCCGCGCGCGCGTGCATCCTTCAGCGCCTGCACTTCCGCGTGATCCTGGCCGGCCGGCTGCGTGAAGCCTTCGCCGATCACGTCGCCGTCCTTGACGATCACGCAGCCGACGCGCGGGTTCGGCGCCGTCGTATACATGCCGCGCGCGGCGAGCGCGAGCGCGCGCTGCATGTGGGCGAAATCGATATCCGAGAACATGCGCGCGGCCCCGGGTCAGGCAGCGAGTGCCGCGAACGCGCGGCGCGCGGCCGCGAGCGTCGCGTCGATCACCGCGTCGTCGTGCGTGCTCGACACGAACCCGGCCTCGTAGGCCGACGGCGCGAAGTACACGCCCTCGTCGAGCATCAGGTGGAAGAAGCGGTTGAAGCGCTCGGTGTCGCTCTTCGTGACTTCCGCGAAGCTCGTCGGCACGCGCTCCGCGAAGTAGAGGCCGAACATCGCGCCGATCGAGTCGGCCGCGAACGGCACGCCGGCCGCGTGCGCTTCCGCCGCGAGGCCGTCGGCGAGCCGCTTCGTCTGCGCGGTGAGCGCGTCGTAGAAGCCCGGCGCCTGGATCAGCTGCAGCGTCTTCAGGCCCGCGGCGACCGCGATCGGGTTGCCCGACAGCGTGCCGGCCTGGTAGACGCCGCCGAGCGGCGCGAGGTGAGCCATGATGTCGCGGCGGCCGCCGAACGCGGCGGCCGGCATCCCGCCGCCGATCACCTTGCCGAGGCAGGTGAGGTCGGCCGTGATCCCGTAGTACGCCTGCGCGCCGCCGAGCGCGACGCGGAAACCGCACATCACCTCGTCGAAGATCAGCACGGCGCCGTGCTTCGTGCACAGCGCGCGCAGCGCGGTCAGGAATTCGGGCGTGCCGCGCACCAGGTTCATGTTGCCCGCGACGGGCTCGACGATCACCGCGGCGATCTCGTCGCCGAACGCGCCGAAGGCTTCCTCGAGCGCGGCGACGTTGTTGTATTCGAGGACGGTCGTGTGCTTCGCGATGTCGGCGGGCACGCCGGCCGACGTCGGGTTGCCGAACGTCAGCAGGCCCGAGCCGGCCTTGACCAGCAGGCTGTCCGCGTGGCCGTGGTAGCAGCCCTCGAACTTGACGATGCGGCTGCGGCCCGTGAAGCCGCGTGCGAGACGCAGCGCGCTCATCGTGGCCTCGGTGCCGCTCGACACCATCCGCACCTGCTCGATCGACGGCACGAGCTTGCAGATTTCCTCGGCGATCTCGATCTCGGCTTCGGTCGGCGCGCCGAACGAGAAGCCGTCGGCGAGCACGTTCTGCACGGCCGACAGCACTTCCGGATGGACGTGGCCGACGATCATCGGGCCCCACGAGCCGATGTAGTCGATGTACTGCTTGCCGTCGGCATCCCAGAAATACGGGCCTTGCGCGCGCGCGACGAAGCGCGGCGTGCCGCCGACCGAACGGAAGGCGCGCACCGGCGAGTTGACGCCGCCGGGAATGGTCTTCTGGGCGCGTTCGAAGAGGATCTGATTGTTGGACATGAGCGAAACCTGCGAGAGAAGGGCGCGGGGGCCTGTGCACGGGCCGCGGCGCCTGGGCGGAACGATCGTCTGATTGTACCGGAGACGCGCGCGGCAGGCCCGCCGGCGCTTGTGCGGCCTTTCGGCGCGCGGGGGCCGGCCTGGGCCGGAAACGGGGGCCCGATTCGTTCCGGCACCCGCCCCGGCTAGCGCGGCAGCTTGCGCTTGCCGGTCAGTTCGGCCCAGCGTTTCTCGAGCGGACCTTCGACCATCGGCTTGATCGACGTGCCGGACGACTGCGCGTCCCAGGTCTGCACCGAGTACGGGTGGACGCGCAGCGCGTCGCGCGCGATCACGACGTCCTGGTGTGCATCGACCAGCCAGTCGTAGACGAAGTCGATGCACAGCCGGTAGCCGCGCTTCGTCGACGAATCGGGCACCTCGTACGGCGCGCGCGTCACGTAGCCGGAGCCGAACACGCCCTTCGGCTCCTTCGCGACGCGGTGCAGGAACACGCGGTCGCCCGGCAGGATGCCGCGTGCGAAGCCGCAGCCCCACACATCATGCACGGCCTCGCCGGCCTTCACGCGCGCGGCGACGTCGGGCAGCTCGGGCCACGGCCATTTCTTGGGGCTCCAGATCAGCAGGAAAGCGGTCATCGGTTCGGTCGGGCATTCAAATGATCGGACGAGAGCGGCAAGCTTAATCGAATCCGCTTGCGCGCCCGCCATCGTACGCGGCCGGAGGCGCGCAAAAAAGTTGCGCGTACAATCATGGGCCTGAACGCGCCATCCGTGGCGCGGCTTCCCGTCTTCACCGCCACGCGCGCCGCGATGCGCGTGGGCTCCATTCCGGATACCCATGTCTCACGTCGTCCGGCGCCGGCCCGATGCCCGGCTGATCCTGTTGCTCGGTGCGCTCGCCGCCTGCGGTCCGATCGCCACCGACATGTACCTGCCGAGCCTGCCGTCGATCGCCGACGGCTTTTCCGTCAGCGCCGGCGCCGCGCAGCGCACGCTGACGAGCTTCATGGCCGGCTTCTCGGTCGGCATGCTGCTGTACGGTCCGCTGTCCGATACGTGGGGGCGCCGTCCCGTGCTGCTCGGCGGCATCGCGCTGTTCACGCTCGCGAGCATCGGCTGTTTCGTGTCGGGCTCGATCGACATGCTGATCGTCGTGCGCTTCCTGCAGGCGCTCGGTGCCGGCGCCGCGTCGGTGCTCGCGCGGGCGATCGCCCGCGATGCGCACGAGCCGAGCGATGCGGCGAAGGTGCTGTCGATGGTCGCGATCGTCACCGCGGTCGGGCCGCTGCTTGCGCCGCTGATCGGCGGCCAGATCCTGCGTTTTTCCGGCTGGCGCGGCGTGTTCGTGGTGCTGGCCGTGTTCGGCGCGGTATGCGCGGCGACCGCCTACCTGCGCGTGCCCGAAACCTGGCCGAAGGAGCGGCGCAAGAGCACGGCCGTGCTCGCGTCGTTCGCGTCGTACGGGCGCATCCTGTCCGACCCGGTCGCGTGGGGGCACATGCTGTGCGGCGGGATGGCGTTCGCGGCGATGTTCTCGTACATTACCGCGACGCCGTTCGTGTACATCGAGTATTTCCACGTATCGCCGCAACACTACGGGCTGCTGTTCGGCCTGAACGTCGTCGGGATCATGATCGGCAACTTCGCGAACACGCGCCTCGTCGGCCGCATCGGCTCGCTGCGCATCATCGCGGCCGCGTCGCTCGTGAGCGCCGTCGCGTCGCTCGCGGTCGCGCTCGTCGCGCTGACCGGGTGGGGCGGGCTGTGGTCGATCGTCGTGTGCCTGTTCTTCGTGGTCGGCGTGGTCGGGATCCTGTCCGCGAACTGCACGACCGACCTGATGCACCGCTATCCGCACAACGCGGGCGCGTCGGCGGCGGTGTTCGGCGCGATGCAGCTCGCGCTTGGCGCGCTCGCGAGCGTCGCGATCGGCGCACTCGCGGACGGCACGCCGTTCGCGATGGGCGTGACGATCGGCGTGTCGGGCGTGCTGTGCTTCGTCGGACGTTATCTGGTGCTGCGTTGGCACGGTCGGGCCGTGCCGGCCGGGGCGTGAGCTGCGGGTTCAAATTTCCCGCCTCGGCATCACTTGGAGCGGTCCGACGAGCGATTGTCGAGTCGATAGCTGCGCTTCGGGTTGGTCACGAATCGTTTGACCTGAGCATCGAGCTCCTGACTGTGGTACAGATCCAGGCATTTCAGAAAATCGAACCTGACGCCTTTGATTTCGGATTCGACGATCGGGTTGTGATAGTCGCGAGCAAGAAAACGATTGACCAGCGATTTGCCCGCGTCGGGGTTCCGTTGGAGATCGAAGTCGGTCCAGTCCATTAATGCACTGGCGCTGCTTCCCGCGTCCATCGCAGCGGACGGTTCATTCCGATAAGCGGTCGCGATGCATTCGGCGAGCACCATGTCCTTGTAGTTCTGTGCGTAGGTTCGGGTGCCGGCTTGCGGCGACGACGTTGCATCGGTTGCATGACCCGATTGCGCCGCTAACGTCAGTACCCCGAACATCACACACCGGAGCAGCGGATTTTGTCTCATGGCAGACTCCAGAAGTGTGCACGATCGGTGTGGTAGTTGGCTCCCGGCTCGTTGAAATAGCACTGGTCGTAACAGGTGAGTCCATTGAAAAGGGTCGCATGTCCCGCGGCATTCGACCAGCCTGAAACCTCGAAGAGAATGATCCCCTGCTTGTCCGTCAGGGCGTTGTCTTTCCGGGAAGGCGGGAATTGGATCACGTCTGCTTTGCCCCATCGCTGCTCGAGAAAGCGGATGAGATGCTTGACGCGATAGAAATACCAGCGCTTGTCCGCACCAGACACGGTTTGCCCTGGAATATAAGGTATCGGCATGCCGGCTTGGCCGAGAATATAGCTCAGTCGCACGGCGCACGTGTTATCCCAACGTAGCTTTGGGTCTCTGCTGTTGATATTGACGGCCACGTTGCCACCGATGGTCAAGGCAACTTTCTCCGCGGAATTTATCGGCGCATAAATGCGCATTGCAGCTGCCCATGCAGCTGAAAAGCGTGGTCTAGGCATCTCCCTCTCCGCAAACTGGATGAACGTGATGCTGTCGATGCCAAGCCGGATTCGTTGAGAGACGCACCATTTCTGGCATCGGACCGGGATGGCGGCATCACGCGGAGTGAAGGAAGTTACCGAGCCTGGACAACTGCTGACAATTGGACTCGTTCGAAAATGGGCGTGTGTCCGAACGTATGACGTCACGCACCGCCATCGGGAGAAGGTTTATCGACGATGGCCGGGCCGCTGTCGTTCGGGGCGGTGCCGCTCATGCAAAACACCCCGAACGCCGGGCCTGAAACCAGCGTTCGGGGTGTCGTGGATCGACGGCGTTTTCGCCGAAGCGTCAGTCCCGCGCGACGTCCTTCGCCGCCGGCGACGCGCCGTGGCTCAGCCAGTCGAGCACGTCGGCCGTTTCGTCGTCGCTCGCGCGCGCCTTCGCCTGCGCGACGGCGTCGGGCAGCTCGCCGTTCGTCGACGCGCGACGGATCGCGACGCCGACCGCGAGAATGTCGATCATCAGCAGATGCAGGATCCGCGAGATCATCGACAGCTGCGACTCGCGCATCTCGATGTGGTCGGTTTCGAGCGCGACGGTCGCGCGCTTCGCGAGCGGCGTGTTGCTCGACGTGATCGCGATCACCTTCGCGCCGGCCTGCATCGCGACGTCGAGCACGCGCAGCAGCTCGGGCGCGCGGCCGGACTTCGACACCGCGACGATCACGTCGCCCTTGCCGAGCAGCGCGGCCGACGCAGCCTGCATGTACAGGTCGCCGTACGCAATCGTCGGAATGCCGAAGCGGAAGAACTTGTAGTGCGCGTCCTGCGCGACGATGTTCGAGTTGCCGAGCCCGTAGAACTCGATGCGCCGCGCGCCGTTCAGGATCTCGATCGCGTTCTCGACGTGCTCGAAATTCAGGTGCTCGCGCAACTGCAGGATCGCGGACACCGTGTTGTCGAGCACCTTCGCGCCGAAGTCGGTGGCCGTATCGCCGAGATGCACCTGGCTGTGGCTCATCGGGATCGTGCCGGTGAGGCCGGTCGCGAGCTTCAGCTTGAAGTCCGACAGCCCCTGGCAGCCGAGCGAGCGGCAGAAGCGGATCACGGTCGGCTGGCTCACGTCGGCCTTGCGCGCGATGTCGACGATCGGATCGTTGATGATCGAGCGCGGATGGTTCAGCGCGAGATCGGCCACGCGGCGCTCGGCCGGCGTCAGCGCGTCGCGCATCTGGCGGATCCGCTCGAACACGGCCGACGACGCGCCGCCCGAGCGGTTCGACAGCTGCTCGGCGAGAATCGCCGACACGCCGAGGAACGCCGGGTATTCGGCGGTGATCAGGTAGGTCGGGATGTTCTGCAGATAGTGCGTGAAGCGGCCCTTCGCCTCGAAGCGCGCGCGGAACGACGAGCGTGTGAACAGCTCGCCGAGCTTCAGCGCGACGCCGCCGCCGATGTACACGCCGCCGAGCGCGCCGAGCGTCAGCGCGACGCTGCCCGCGAACGCGCCGAGAATCCCGCAGAAGCATTCGACCGTCTCGAGCGCGAGGGCGTCGCCCGCATGCGCGCGCTCGACGATCTCGACCGTGTCGACGCTCGCGGCGACGCGCTTCTTGTCGCGCGCGGCGAGCGCGCGATAGATGATCTCCATGCCGGGGCCGGCGCACACGCGTTCGAACGACACGTGCGGAAACTTCTTGCGCGCATACTGCAGCACCAGGTCCTCGCGCTCGTCCTGCGGCGCGAACGACGCGTGGCCGCCCTCGCTGCCGAGCGCGATCCAGCGGTCGTCGGCCGGAATCAGGCCCGACACGCCGAGCCCGGTACCGGGCCCGAGCAGCCCGATCACGCTGTTCTGGCGGCGCGCGCCGCCGCCGACCTGCACGCGCTGCGCATCGGTCAGGCCCGGCAGCGCCATCGCGAGCGCGGTGAAGTCGTTGACGACGAGCAGCGTGTCGAAGCCGAGCGCGCGGCGCGTCGCCTCGATCGAGAAGCTCCAGTCGTGATTGGTCATCGTGACCTGGTCGCCGTCGACCGGGTTCGCGATCGCGATCGCCGCGTGGTTCACGCGGCTGATCTTCACGTCCTTCAGATACTTGCGGATCGCGTCGGTGATCGTCGGGTAATCGGCGCCGGGATAGACGCGGATCTGCGTGATTTCGCCCGGGCCGGTTTCCAGCGCGAAGCGCGCGTTGGTGCCGCCGACGTCCGCGAGCAGGCGCGGACCGTCGGCATGCTGACCCGCGACGACCACCTTACTTTGCGCACCAGTAGACATCGAGCTGGGTCCCCTTGTCGTTGGCCAGTTGGGAAATCGCGTTCTTCTGCAGCGACGCGGCGGCGGCGTCGAGCACGGCGCGCTTGCGCTCGCCCGCGATCAGCAGGAACAGGCGCTCGACGCGTTTGAGCGCATCGAGCGAATAGCTCACGCGCGCATGCGGGGCGGCGCCGGGGTGCACGGCGACGAAACGCTCGGGCGTCGTGATCGCGTGGTCCCATTCGGGCGCGTCGGCGAAGATCGACGCGGTGTGGCCGTCCTCGCCCATGCCGAGCACGGCGACGGTCGGTACGCGGTAGTCGGCGTTCGCGTTCAGCGCGGCGACGTGCGCGTCGAGCGCGCTGCGCGTGTCGACGAGCGGCAGGAAGCGGGCAGGGGCGGCCGCGTGCTGCAGCAGCGTGTCGCGCACGAGCTGCGCGTTGCTGGCCGCGTCGTCCTCCGGCACCCAGCGGTCGTCGACCAGCGTGACGTCGACGCCGGCCCAGTCGAGCGCCGCGTGCGACAGCGTATGCAGGAACGGGCGCGGGCTCGTGCCGCCGGACACCGCGAGCGTCGGGCGCGCGGCCGCTCAGGTCGGAAGACG
>NZ_JAAGPK010000148.1:0-20451 GCF_017104685.1 Burkholderia sp. Tr-20355
CAGCGCTTCGGCGTGGCCGCGCAGCGCAAGCGCCGCCTCGGTCGGCAGCAGGCCCGACGGCGAGCGCGTGAAAAGCGTCTGGCCGAACGCGGCTTCGAGCGCCGCGACGTGGCGGCCGGCCGTCGGCTGCGTGATGCCGAGCGCGCGCGCCGCGCCGGAAAGCGAGCCCTCCGTCAGCACGGCGAGAAAGGTCCGGTAGCGTTCCCAGTTCAGATCGATGGTCATGCATAAATGTATAGCTGATCTTCGAGGTTAGGCAATTTATTGTTAGTCGCCGGCACGCCAGAATGCGTCTCACGATGGTTCATTCAAGGAGAGCGGCGATGACGACGGATACAGGCATGGCGCACCGGCAGGTACTGGTGCTCGGTGCGAGCGGCGGGATTGGCGGGGAAGTCGCGCGGCAGTTGCGCGATGCGGGCTGGCAGGTGCGTGCGCTCAAGCGCGGGCTCGATGCCGAGGTCGTGGAGCGCGACGGCATCGTGTGGATGCGCGGCGATGCGCTGGATCGCGACGCGGTGGTCCGTGCCGCACGCGGCTGCAGCGTGATCGTGCATGCGGTGAATCCGCCCGGATACCGGAACTGGCCGACCCAGGTGCTGCCGATGATCGACAACACGATCGCGGCGGCGACGGGGGCGCAGGCGACCATCGTGCTGCCCGGGACCGTCTACAACTATGGCGCGGATGCGTTCCCGCTGCTGCGGGAGGATGCGCCGCAGCATCCGGCGACCCGCAAGGGCGCGATCCGCGTCGAGATGGAGCGGCGGCTGCAGGACGCGACCGCGCGGGGCGTGCGCACGATCATCGTGCGGGCAGGCGATTTCTTCGGGGCGAGCGCCCGCAACAGCTGGTTCTCGCAGGGGTTGATCAAGCCCGGACGGCCCGTCGCGACCGTCAACGTACCGGGGCGGCCGGGCGTCGGCCATCAGTGGTCGTACCTGCCGGACGCCGCCCGCGCGATGGTCGAACTGATCGAACGGCGCGACGCGCTGGAGCCGTTCGCGCGTTTTCATCTGGGCGGGCACTGGGATGCGGACGGCACGCAGATGGCGCAGGCCGTGCAGCGCGTCGCGCAACGGCACGGGGCGCGGCCGGTGGTGCGGCGCTTTCCGTGGTGGCTCGTGTGGGCGGCGGCGCCGTTCGTCACGACGCTGCGCGAGATGCTGGAGATGCGTTACCTGTGGCGCGAGCCGCTGCGGATGGACAACGCACGCGTCACCGCGGTGCTCGGCCGCGAGCCGGTGACGCCGCTCGATACGGCGGTGGAGGCGACGCTGGCGGGGCTGGGGTGTCTCAAGTGAGCCTGGGCCCTTGCGACGGGCTTCGCCCGGGCACGGGAAAGCGCCGTCGCGCATTGAAGCACCCGCGGGACAACAATTCTCCACATACCCGCGCACGTCCGATGCGCATCATGTCGGTGATACCGATCATGCGAAAACGGGGGCGCGATGTGGCAATTCGGATGGAAAGCGTCGGTTGCGGGAGCAATCGTGTTCACATTGAGCGGGTGTACCAACCTGGCAGGTGTGCTGTACTGCGACAACTCGCAGTTCAACTTCCCGGACTACCGCTGCTTTGAATCGTACAGGTAGGAGCGGGCGCGCCGGCCGAGCGCCGCCGCGCGCGTCCCGTGCGGTTTTCCGCTGCCGTTACGCCACGACCGGCAACACCTCGACCGCATACCGGTGCCGCAGGCTGCGCCCGAGCACCGGATCGTGCAGTTCCATCTCGAACGCATCGCCGTCGCCCATCGCCGCGATCGCGCCATGCACGGCGACCGTCCCGCCATACATCGCGCAGCGCGCGGGCATCGTGCGGCGGTCGTCGAAACGCCGCCACAGCACGTCCGGCGCGAGCAGGCCGCTCACCGCGCCGTGCTGGTACGCGACCCGTTCGCCATCGCGCGCAATCAGCCACGCACGCATCTCGATCGCGTCCCAGTGACCGGCGACGTCCGCATACCGCCATGCATCGCGGCCGAGCGGTTTCGCGCATACCTGCTTCGACACCGCGACGCCGTACGCCTCGACCTCGCGATCCGTGTGATCGGACCCGACCGTCACGAGCGTGCCGGCCGGGCTGTCGACGAGCACGCACTCGATCTCGCCGCCCGAGCGTGTACCGAGCACGCCGATCGACGGCGCCTGCGTGAGCAGCGCGGACGATACGCGATAGAAGCACGGCGTGGTCGACGGCGGCGCGACGCCGAGCGCCGCGAGTTCGTCGATATGCGCCTGGATCGCGGCCGGGTCGCGGCCGGCCCAGCCGGCAATCACGACGCGCTCGATGTCGACGTCGACGGCGGCCGGTGCATCTTGCAGGGAAATCACGTTGAACGACAGGGCTTGCATGCGGATATCCATTTGAAGTGCGAAGCAATGAATCGGCTGGCGGCGCTCAATCCTCGAGAGCCCGGTGTGCGGTCTCGCGCGCGGCGAGCAGCGCGATCGACGTGACGACGAGCGCGGCGGTGACGTACAGCGACACGGCCGTCGTCGTGCCCGTCTGCCGAAACAGCGTGGCGATCACGAGCGGCGCGAAGCCGCCGCCGACGATGCCCGCGAGCGTGTAGGCGAGCGACGAGCCCGCATAGCGCACGCGGGTGGGGAACTGTTCGGTCACGAACGCGCCCTGCGGGCCATACATCACCGCATGGATCACGAGACCGACCGCAACCGCCGCGACGATCGCGCCGGGGCGCGCCGAATCGAGCATCGCGAAGAACACGAACGCCCACACGATGCCGGCCAGCGCGCCGGCGAGATAAACGGGCCGGCGGCCGAAGCGGTCCGACAGCGCGCCGAAGAACGGCACCGCGAGTGCGTTGCACGCGGTGCCGATCATCACGGCCGTCAGCGCGACGGGGCGCGACAGGTGCAGCACGGTCGTCACGTAGGTCAGCGTGAACACGACGATCAGCGCATACAGCACGTCCGAGCCGATCCGCGAGCCGCCCGCGATCAGCAGACGCTTCCAGTGATACTTCAGCACGTCGGCGACGGGCACGTCGGCGGTCGCGTGCGATTCGGCGAGTTGCTCGAACTGCGGCGTTTCGTCGACGCCGCGTCGCAGCCAGAAACCGAACACGACGAGCAGCGCGCTGGCCGCGAACGGCACGCGCCAGCCCCACGACAGGAAGGCGTCGGACGTGGTCGACAGCGTCACGAGCGCGATGCAGCCGGTGCCGAGCAGCGTGCCGAACGACGGGCCGATCTGCGTCCACGACGCGGACAGCCCGCGCCGCTTCTGGTCGCCATGCTCGACCGACAGCAGCACCGCGCCGGCCCATTCGCCGCCGAGCGCGACGCCCTGCACGAAACGCAGCGCGACGAGCAGGACCGGGCTCAGGATACCGGCCTGCGCGTAGGTCGGCAGCGCACCCATCAGCGCGGTCGTCACGCCCATCAGCACGAGCGTGAGCATCAGCACCGCGCGGCGGCCGATGCGGTCGCCGAGGTTGCCGAACACGAAACCGCCGAGCGGGCGCGACACGTAGCCGACCGCATAGGTCGAGAACGCGAGGATCGTGCCGGCCAGCGGATCGACCGACGGGAAGAACAGGTGATTGAAAACGAGCGCGGCGAGCGTGTTGTAGATCGTGAAGTCGTACCACTCGAGCGACGTACCGATCATGCTCGCGGTCGCGAGTCGGCGGGTGCGGACGCGGCGGGGCGCGTGGGCGGCGGGCTGGGCGAGAGTGCTCATGGTATCGGGTGGGTCGTGACGGATGACGGGAGAGGGACCGGCGTGCGGACCGCGTGCGGTGCGGCGAGCGCCGGTGTCGGCGTTCAGGCAGGCAATGCGGCCGCGGCGGCCGGTTCGGCTTCGGCGTCACGGTGCGCAACCCGCGGCGGCGCGGCGGCGCGCCACAGCAGGTCGAACGTGCGGACGTCGTCGTGCCCGGCGAGCGCGGCGGCCACGCGGCGCGTGACGGCTGCGTCGCTGCCTTCGACCAGTACGAGTGCATCGGCGGCCGGGCGGGCGGCCGCATCCGCGCCGATCGGCGCGGACAGGTCGGGCGCGGTGCGGAAGAGTCGTGCGGCGTGGATGCCCGGTTCGTGCAGCGCGTCGTCGAAGCGCGCGCGCAGTGGCGGCACGTCGATGTGCTGCGGCGGCAGCATGAACAGCGCGAGATGCGCGCCTTCGCCGTCGCCGGCCTCGATCGTCAGCTCGCCGACGCGCCGCTGCGTGCCCGTCATGCGTTCGAAGTTCGCGAGCGACCAGGCGGTCTGCTGCGTGAACGCGCGGCGGTACGCGTCGCCGCGGAACACGTCGAGCGCCTCCGTCACGTACAGCGCGAGGTACTTGCGCGGGCCGCCGTCGGTCGCGCGAAAGCGCCGTGCATGCGTGAAGCCGGGAATCGCGACACGTTCCTGCATGTGCTCGCGGTCGTACCACGCGTTGAAGTCGGCTTCGTGCGCGGGGTCGATATCCGTCCAGACGCAAAGCTGGCCGTGCGGGAGGGAAAGGCGGGTCATCGCGGGGTTCCTTGTGACGGGGGTGTCAGGAACCGCAGTGTCCCGAAGACGGGCCGCGCCCGTCCAACAAGAAAACAAATTCGCGGTGAACAGGTTTTCTTATGAGCGGCGCGGGCGGCGTGTCGCGGCGGGGGACGCCGGTGCGGCTCGCGTCGTGCGTTTCGTTTTTGTCGGCGTTGCTGTTGTCGTCCGGCTTGCCTTGCGTGCCGCCGCCGTGTCGATGCGATCGGGCGCGGCCGGGGCGGCAGGCTTTGCGAAGCTCGTAGCCGGGGCCGTTGCACGCGCGACTTCGCTCGCGAGTTCGGCGATGCGCGCGGCCACCGGCAGCCCCTGGCTGCGGTACGTCGCGACGAGCGGCAGCGCGGGGAATTCCGGTTCGACGTCGAGCAGTTCGAGCGCGCCTTCCTGCAGCTCGCGCCCGATGATCGCGGGCGGCAGCGCGGCGACGCCGAAGCCGTCGGCGACGAGGCGGATCATCGCGGCGACCGACGTGATGCAGTTGATGCTGGCCGGCCGCTCGACGGCCGCGAACAGGCGCTCGATCGTCGCATGCGGGCCCGAGTGGCGCGAGAAGCTGATGATCGGAAACCCGGCCAGGCGCGCGACGTCGAGCGGCTGGCCGCCGAGCCCGAGGCGCGGGCTCGCGGCCCAGCGTACGGGGAACTCGCACAGCGGCAGGTTCGTGAAGTCGGGGCCCGGCACCGGGTCGGTCTGAAGGATCAGGTCGACGCCGTCGGTGCTGAGCAGACGGGTCAGGTGCAGCGTCGTGTCGCTCGTGATCTCGACGTCGAGGCGCGGATAGCGCTGGCGCAGTTGCGCCATCAGCGCCGGGAACCAGCTGTGCACGATCGATTCGATCACGCCGATCCGGATCAGGCCCGCGTCGCTCGCCGCATCGATGTCACGGCGCATTTCGCCGTCGAGCCGCACGATCCGCTCCGCATAGGCCAGCATGCGCCGCCCCGCGGGCGTGAGCGTGGCCGAGCGCGTGTTGCGGTCGAACAGGCGCACGTCGAACGCCTCCTCGAGCGATGCGATGCGGCTCGACACGGCGGCCTGCGTCGTGTGCAGCTTTTCGGCCGTGAGCCGGAAATTTTCCAGCTTCGCGAGCCAGACGAAGGTTTCAAGAAACCGGATGTTCATCGATGTCCGAACGCAGAGGCCGGCCGGGAGCGGCGGCGGGATCGGTCGATGGTAGCGGATTTCCGGGGTGGGAAACGCGCGGGCGCCACGTGTGTCGTCGCGGGTACGGGCGGCCGGCGGCCGACTCGCCGGCCGCCACCCGGCGTCACGCGGGCGGCGTGCCGGCTTGCATCAAAGCCGGTCGAACGCGAGCGTCGGCACGTCGACGGCCATCGCGCCGCCGTCGGCGACGAGCGTCGCGCCGGTGACGAACGACGCATCCGGCGACGCGAGGAACGCGCAGATGGCCGCGATTTCGTCCGGATCGGCCGCCCGCCGCAGCGGCACGTCGGCGCTGACGCGGGCGTACGCGCCGTCGAGCGAATCGCCGTGCGCGGCCATCAGCGGCTCCATTTCCGCGTCGGCCATCGGCGTGCGGACCCAGCCCGGGCAGACGGCGTTCGCGCGCACGCCTTGCGGGCCATAGTCGCGCGCGAGCGAGCGCGCGAGCCCGAGCAGCGCATGCTTGCCGACCGTGTAGCCGCATACGCCGGGCCCGGCCGCGAGCGCCGCGATCGACGCGACCAGCACGATGCTGCCGCGCTGCGCGATCAGGTCGGGGAGGCACGCGCGTGCACTGACGAATGCGGTGTCCAGGTTCGCGTGCATCGCGTCGCGCCACCGCGCATCGTCGGTTTCGTCCGCGCGGCCGGTGCCGTGGCCGCCCGCGCATGCGACGAGCGCGTCGACGTGACCGAAGCGTTCGGCGATCCGCGGCAGGAAGCCGGCCCAGTCGGCCGTGCTCGCGGCGTCGCCCGCGAGCGCGAGACCGCCCGTTTCGGCGGCCAGCGCGTCGAGCGGCGCCTGACGGCGCCCGATCAGCACGACGCGGTCGCCGCGGCTGGCGAAGCGGCGCGCGCACGCGGCGCCGATGCCGGTGCCCGCGCCGGTGATCGCGATCGTGCGGGAGGGCGGGTGCGTCATGTCGTTCTCCGGAAAGGTGTCGTGAGCGGCCACTTTAGGCGGCGCCGGCACGCGGCGGTATCCGCCGAAAGGATGAATGAAGGCCGTCCGGACGGCCGGTTCGGTCCTGCCCATTTTGCAAAGGCTGACGATGTCCGGCGCCGAATCGCTCTATCCTCCACATTTTTGGGATAAGTCGCGAAAGCCCGGCAAAATAGCGCGGGCGTACGCGCGCATCGACGCGCGGCGCGTCGGCCGGCCGATTCCGTCGTGCGAGCGGCGCGGCGGGCCGGCAGGAACGGCGCGAGCGTGCATCCGCTGCGCGGGTATCGCGTCCGCCGCTGGATCGAGTCGTCGCGACGTATCGCCCGGTTGCGCGCTGGCGCGGCCGGACCATCGACAAGGACAGGGAGGGGCCGGCAATGAGGCTGGACGACGAAAGAGAAAGCATGAACGTCGAGGATCGCCGCGGCGCCGGCGGTTTCGGCGGCGGGCGCGGTGCGACGATCGGCATCGGCACGATCGTGGTCGCGCTGGCCGCGTCGTATTTCTTCGGGATCGACCCGCGCGTGGTGCTCGAGGGCGCGTCGGCGCTGCAGGGCCGCCAGCAGCAGGCGCAACCCGCGCCGGAGCAACGCCAGGGCGCGCCGGCCGCCGATCCGGGCGCGGTGTTCACGCGCAAGGTGCTCGCCAACATCGAGGACACGTGGACGGGCGTCTTCTCGACCCAGCTGCACGCGCAGTATCAGGCGCCGAAGCTCGTGATGTTCACGAACTCGACGCCGACCGCCTGCGGCACGGGCCAGACGGCAATGGGGCCGTTCTATTGCCCGGCCGACCGCAAGGTGTATATCGACCTCGGCTTCTACGACGAACTGCGCAAGCGTTTCGGCGCGGGCGGCGATTTCGCGCAGGCCTACGTGATCGCGCACGAAGTCGGCCATCACGTGCAGAACCTGCTCGGCATTTCCGACAAGGTCGATGCGGCGCGCCGCCGGTCGAGCCAGGCGCGCTCGAACGCGCTGTCGGTGCGGATGGAGCTGCAGGCCGACTGCTTCGCCGGCGTGTGGGCGAACAATGCGCAGCGCGCCAACCAGCGGCTGATGGAGCCCGGCGATTTCGAGCAGGGGCTGAAGGCGGCCGCCGCGATCGGCGACGATCGCCTGCAGCAGCAGGGGCAAGGCTACGTCGTGCCGGAAAGCTTCACGCACGGCACCAGCGAACAGCGCGTGTACTGGCTACGGCGCGGGATGGAATCGGGCGAGGTGAGCGCCTGCGACACGTTCTCCGCGAACGCGCGCTGAATGATGGCGCGCGCATCGTCGCGCGCGTATCGTCCCTGCCGGACCGGCCACCGTGGCCGGACCGGGACGATTTGCCGATTTGTGCTCACCGGCGCTTTTCGGCGCCGGTAGGCTGGCCCGGACTTCGCTATTCGATCCGTTCGCCCGCCGCCGATTCCACCATGCCGACCCCATCCGTTCCCGTCGATCACGCCGCCGCCGACTGGCCGCGCGCGCTGCGCGCGTGCGTGGAGGTGTTCGACGCGTTCGCGAGCCCGTCCGCGATCGTGTTCTACCGGCTCGACCAGAGCGGCGAACCGGCCGATTTCGAGCTGTTCGGGATGCCGGAATCGATGCATCGCACCTATGTCGCCCGCTACCGGATGCTCGATCCGCTGCATCCGTCGCGCTGCGCGGCCGGTGAGCGCGCGGTCGTGACGCTCGCCTCCCAATTGCCTGACGAAAGACGCGAGGCGTCCGCGTACTGGACCCGTTTCCTGCGGCGCCACGACGTGGCCGACGTCGTCGAGATCTGGCTGCGCGACGCGGGCCGCACGATCGGCGCGTTTTCGCTGTTGCGTTTCGGGACCGGGGACGCGTCCGGCCACAGCACGGCAGGGCGGTTCGCGCCCGGCGAAATCGACGCGCTCGCGCGGCTGCAGCCGATGGCCGAAGCCGCGCTGGGCCCGCTGCTGCGCGCGCGGCGGGGGATCCACCGGATCGGCTGCGAGGAGCGGCTCACCTATCGCGAGGAACAGATCGCGCGTCTCGTGCGGGACGGGCGCTCGAACAAGGAGATCGCGCGCGATCTAGCGCTCGGGCAACCGACGATCAAGACCCACCTGATGCGCATGTATCGCAAGCTCGGCGTGTCGAACCGTACCGAACTGGTCGGGGCGCTGTTTCTGTAGTCGTCCTGCAAGCGGGGCCCCGACGTCGTGCAGTACCATGCACGATCGTCGTTTCGATAACAATCAAAGGGCCGGGAAAATGGATGTCGCACTCACTGCCGCTTCGCTGGTGGTCGTCGCCTTGAGCATTGCGCTGCCGATCTTCATCGTCAGAACCGTGCGAAGCGGGACGTACGATTCGCTGTATTTTCTGATCCCGCTGGCACTCGGGGTGTACTGGCTGGACTACCAGGCATACGACTTCCTCGCGTCGATGTCGCAGGGTTTCAAGAACTAGCCTGTCGGTCGGTTCCTCCGTCACGCCCCGCCATCCGACCCGCGGGGTTCGAACCCGCCGCCTTCCGTCACGCGCTGCCAATTTGCGCTCACCGGGCGCGATCCCTCGTCGATACAGTGGTCCGACGCCCGCGTGCCTCACCGGCACGCGGTCCAGCCACGACAATCATCGAGACGCCCATGAGCAACACGAACTTCGTCGCCGTCAGCGACACCGTGCGCACTTTCGTCGCGCGCGATTTCGGCCTCTTCATCGACGGCGACATGCAGCCCGCGCAATCGGCTGCGCGGCTCGACGTGTACGACCCCGCGACGGGCGAGCGGCTCGCGACGGTCGCGGACGCCGACGCTCGCGACGTCGACCGCGCGGTCGCCAGCGCGAAGCGCGCGTTCGACACGCGCGTATGGAGCGGGCTGCGCCCGGCCGACCGCGAACGCATCCTGCTGAAACTCGCCGACCTGATCGAAGGCGACGCCGAGACGCTCGCCCAGCTGGAAACGCTGAACCAGGGCAAGTCGATCCACGTGTCGCGCGCGATCGAGGTCGGCGCGAGCGTCGAATACGTGCGCTACATGGCAGGCTGGGCGACCAAGATCACCGGCCAGACGCTCGACGTGTCGATCCCGTTCCCGCCCGGCGCGCGCTATACGGCCTACACGCGCAAGGAGCCCGTCGGCGTGGTCGCCGCGATCGTGCCGTGGAATTTCCCGTTGATGATCGCCGTGTGGAAGCTGATTCCCGCGCTCGCGGCCGGCTGCACGATCGTGCTGAAGCCGTCGCCGGAAACGCCGCTTACCGCGCTGCGCCTCGCCGAACTCGCCCGCGAGGCCGGCGTGCCGCCCGGCGTGTTCAACGTCGTCACGGGCGGCCGCGTCTGCGGCTCGGCGCTCGCGAGCCACCCATCGATCGCGAAGATCTCGTTCACGGGCTCGACCGCGACCGGCAAGCTGGTCGGCGCGGCGGCCGTGCAGAACATGACGCGTTTCTCGCTCGAGCTCGGCGGCAAGAACCCGATCGTGATGCTCGACGACGTCGACGTCGCGCAGGCGCTCGACGGGGTCGCCGCCGGCGCGTTCTTCAACCAGGGGCAGGTGTGCGCGGCCGCGTCGCGCCTCTATGTGCACCGCAGCAAGTTCGCGCAGCTCGCCGACGGCCTCGCCGGCGTCGCGCAGTCGATGAAGCTCGGCGCGGGCCTCGACACGACCGCGCAGATCAATCCGCTCGTGTCCGCGCATCATCGCGACAAGGTCGTCCAGCACATCGAAGGCGCGCGCCGCGCGGGCCTCACGTTCCTCGCGGGCGGCACGCCGGCCGACGACCTGCCCGGCTACTACGTGAAGCCGGCCGTGATCGCCGATCCGCATCCGGACAGCGCGATCGTGCGCGACGAGGTGTTCGGCCCCGTGATCGTCGTGGTGCCGTTCGACGACGCGGCCGACGCCGTGCGTCTCGCGAACGCGTCGCCGTACGGCCTTGCCGCGAGCGTCTGGAGCAACGACCTGAAGCGCGTGATGAACCTCGTGCCGCAGATCGAGGCCGGCACCGTCTGGGTGAACTGCCATATCCCGCTCGATCCGTCGATGCCGTTCGGCGGCTACAAGCAATCGGGCATCGGCCGCGAATTCGGCCAGTACGCGATCGAAGGCTTCACCGAAACCAAATCCGTCTGCATCGCGCACTGACGCGCGGCGCGGCCCCCGAATCCGAACGACCCAGGTTCAAACGATCCGACAGTGGAGATTGCAATGAGCTACAACGAAGCGAAATTCTGGCACCCGATGGTGCACCCGAACGAGATGAAGCAGCGCAAGCCGATCCGCATCGTGCGCGGCGACGGCTGCTACGTGTTCGACGAACAGGGCCGCAAGCTCGTCGACGGCGTCGCGGGCCTGTGGAACGTGAACGTCGGCCACAACCGCCAGGAGGTGAAGGACGCGATCGTGCGCCAGCTCGACGAGCTCGAATACTTCCAGCTGTTCGACGGCATTTCGCATCCGCGCGCGGAAGAACTGTCGAAGAAGGTGATCGACATGCTCGAACCCGAAGGGATGCGCCGCGTGCTGTACAGCTCGGGCGGCTCCGATTCGATCGAGACCGCGCTGAAGATCGCGCGCCAGTACTGGAAGGTGCGCGGCCAGGCCGACCGCACGAAGTTCATTTCGCTGAAGCAGGGCTATCACGGCACGCACTTCGGCGGCGCGTCGGTCAACGGCAACACGGTGTTCCGCCGCAACTACGAACCGAACCTGCCCGGCTGCTTCCACGTCGAGACGCCGTGGCTGTACCGCAACCCGTTCACGCAGGATCCCGAGGAACTCGGCCGGATCTGCGCGGAACTGCTCGAGCGCGAGATCCAGTTCCAGAGCCCCGACACGGTCGCCGCGTTCATTGCGGAGCCGATCCAGGGCGCGGGCGGCGTGATCGTGCCGCCGGCCAACTACTGGCCGCTCGTGCGCGAGGTGTGCGACCGCTACGGCGTGCTGCTGATCGCCGACGAGGTCGTGACGGGCTTCGGCCGCAGCGGCAGCCTGTTCGGCAGCCGCGGCTGGGGCGTGCGCCCGGACATCATGTGTCTCGCGAAGGGCATCTCGTCGGGCTACGTGCCGCTCGGCGCGACGGTCGTGAATGCGCGGATCGAGGAGGCATTCGCGGCGAATGCCGATTTCGGCGGCGCGATCATGCACGGCTACACGTATGCGGGCCACCCGGTCGCATGCGCGGCCGCGATCGCGAGCCTCGACATCGTCGTGAAGGAAGACCTGCCGGCGAATGCGGCGAAGCAGGGGGCGTATCTGCTCGAGGCGC
The DNA here is from genome assembly GCF_017104685.1 of Burkholderia sp. Tr-20355. Taxonomy (NCBI): domain Bacteria; kingdom Pseudomonadati; phylum Pseudomonadota; class Betaproteobacteria; order Burkholderiales; family Burkholderiaceae; genus Burkholderia; species Burkholderia sp. Tr-20355. Next base: position 11,843 of record NZ_JAAGPK010000148.1, read on the forward strand.
TGAAGCCGTTCGCGGAGCGTTTCGCGGCGGTCGGCGAGGTGCGCGGCAAGGGGCTGATGCTCGCGCTCGACCTCGTCGCGAACAAGGACACGCGCGAGCCGATCGACCCGCTGTCAGGCTATGCGAACGCGGTCGCGGAAGTCGCCCGCGAGAACGGCGTGCTGGTGCGCCCGGTCGGCACCAAGATCATCCTGTCGCCGCCGCTCGTGATCCAGCGCGAGCAGCTCGACCGGATCGTCGACGCCCTCGCGGCGGGCTTCGAGGCCGTGCCGTTCGCGTGACGGCGTAGCCGCATGACGGCAAACCGGCGGCGGGACGCGCGAACGCCGCCGCGGGTTTGCCGATTTGCGCTATGACCTGGTTTTTTTGCCTGCGTATTTTTTCGACATCGGATCACGCCGTGATCGACAGGGGGCCGGGAACGAAGCGCTGAAGCGCCGCCCCGGGCCGATCGCAAGGCAAATTTGGCACCAGCCGCCGACGAAGCGCGGGTTCGGGCCAGCACTGGAAGGAGACGAAGATGTCGGGATGGTCAGGCGTTTCCGGCGCCGCGGGCGACACGTCCGCCGGCTCGCCGGCGCAAGCGGGCGGCGGCACCGCGCTGAAGGCCGGTGCGGTCGGTTTTCCGACCGCGCTGGCGAGCGCCGTCGGCCTCATCATGGCGAGCCCGGTGATCCTCACCGCGACGTCGGGCTTCGGGATGGGCGGCTGGGCGTTCGCGGTCGCGATGATCATCGCGTTCGTGATGATGCAGGCGCAGGCCACCACGTTCTCCGAAGCCGCCGCGATGCTGCCGACGGCCGGCTCGGTCTACGATTACCTGTCGTGCGGGCTCGGCCGCTTCTGGGCGATCACTGGTACGATTTCCGCGTATTTCCTCGTGCACGTGTTCGCCGGCACGGCCGAGACGATCCTGAGCGGCATCATGGCGCTGGTCAACTTCGAATCGCTGAACGCGGCGTTCGAGAAGCACAACAGCTCGTGGCTCGTCGGCGTCGGCCTCGTGGTCACGTTCGCGGTCACCAACATCGTCGGCATCAAGGTGTTCAGCAAGCTGGAGATCGTGCTGACGGCCGGCATGTGGCTGTCGCTGATGATCTTCGGGATCCTCGGTCTCGCGGCCGCGCCCGCCGTGCATCTCGACGGCTGGTTCGGCGGCTCGGAAGTCGGCACGTCGGTGCCGGCCGTGCTGTCGCTCGTCGGGATGGCGATGTTCATGTTCGTCGGCTGCGAGTTCGTCACGCCGCTCGCGCCGGAAATGAAGGCGCCGGGCAGGACGATTCCGCGCGCGATGGCGCTCGGCCTCGTCGGCGTCGCGATCTGCATGTTCCTGTACGGCGCGGCGATCCGCCGCCAGGTCGCGAACGTGCCGGTGAGCCCCGACGGTCTCACGCACCTGCTCGACACGCCGGGCGCGATTCCCGCGTTCGCGCTGCAGGTGCTCGGCCCGTTCGGCCGCGTGTGGTTCGGCATCGCGTTCCTGTGCGCGGGCGCCGCGACGATCAATACGCTGATGGCCGGGCTGCCGCGCATCCTGTACGGGATGGCGATCGACGGCGCGCTGCCGCGCTGCTTCGCATACCTGCATCCGCGCTTCAAGACGCCCGTGGTCGGCATCGTGGCGGCGGCGATCGTGCCGATCTTCCACGCGTGGCTGATCAACGGCAATCTCGACAGCATCCTGCACCTCGTGCTCGCCGCGACCTGCGCGTGGGGCACCGCGTACCTGCTGGTCACGGCATCGGTCGTGATGCTGCGCATCCGCCGCCCGGACCTGCCGCGCCCGTACCGGTCGCCGCTGTTCCCGCTGCCGCAGATCGTGTCGAGCGTCGGCATCGTGCTCGCGATCTGGTACATCACGCCGCCGGGCATGAACGCGCGCGACATCTACGTGCCGTTCGGCGCGATGCTCGGGCTCACCGCGCTGTACGCGCTGTTCTGGACGCTCGTCGTGCAGCGCCGGCATCCGTTCAGGCCGGTGCCGGTCGAGGAAGTGCTGCGCAACGAGCACGTCGCGTCGTGAGGGCCGCGCTCGCCCGCTGGCGCGCGGCGCCCGACGCGCCGCCGCCCGGTCATCGGCCCGGCGCGATCGCCGCGCGGGTGCTGGCCGACCTGCAGGCCGCGCGCGAGGCCGACGATATGGGCGGCGCCGCGGCGCGCCTGCCGAACGGCGTGCGCGTGAGTGTCGACGAGCGCGTCGAGCGGCAGTTCCTGATGCATACGGTCAGCGTGAAGGTGGCCGCGACCGTGCGCGGGCCGGCCGCGCAGGGTAGCGCCCGCGTGCGGCAGACCGGCTGGCTGCGCCGGACGGGGATCGACGGGGTACGCGACTCGGATTGCGACCCCGTATTCGCTGACACGCTGACCGCGCTGGTCGTCGAGCCGTCGCTGGTCGACGCGCTGCGGCCGCTGCACCTGACCGAGTGCACGATCGGCGCGCGCGACGGCCGCTGGACGCTCGCGATCGTGCCGTTCGGCGGCAGCGAGGTCGTGAACCGGATGCCGTCGTTTCGCCGCTACGTCCGGCTGACCGGCGAGCAGGCCGCCGCGCTGTCGGCGGCCTTGCTTGCGTTCGAAACCGCACTACGCAGGATTTTGCGAGGGTAAGCTGTGGCGCTGCGTGCCGTGCGAATCCGGCGGCCGCATCCAGGACCCAAGGGTTTTACCGGAGATGCCGATGCTGTTCCAGTCACGCTCACACGAAGACGTGCACGATCACGGGCTCGCGATCGCGGGCTGGCATCAGGTCTACCGCCAGATGACGCCCGGCCCCTTCAAGGGCACCGTCACGCAGGTGCTGTACGACGATTTCCACTTCTTTCGCGAAACCACCAACCGGCGCGTCGCGCAAACCGGGCTTGCGCCGGCCGGGCGCACGTCGCTCGCGGTGCCGTTGTCCGTCCCGCTCGCGGGCACCTTCCAGGGCCAGCCGGTCGACGGTTATGCGCTGCTCGCGCTGCGCGCCGGCGAGGATTTCGAATTCCACACGCCGGAAGGAATGGGGCTCGTCGGGATCAGCGCGGCGTCCGACATGGTCGACGAGCTGTGCGAGGCCGAATTCGGCGCGGCCGGCGCGCGCAAGCTGCGGCACGTGACGCGGCTGTCCGATGAACAGGGCGTTGCGCTCGGCGTGCGGCTGTCGGCGCTGATCGACGACGCGCAGCGCAACCCGGGCCACCTCGAGCACGCGGCCACGCGCAAGATGTTTCGCGACGCGATGCTCGGCATGTTCCTCGATGCCCTCGAGCAGGGTATCGGCGTCGAGCGCCGCGACATCACGCATGCTACCTACAGCGATATCGTGAGCCGTTGCGAGAAGCATCTGCGCGACCGGCCCGAGGAACCCGTCACCGTGCTCGAACTGTGCCGCGCGCTGCGCTGCAGCCGCCGGACGTTGCAGACGAGTTTTCAACGCGTGGCAGACGTCACGCCGGTCGGCTACCTGCGCACGATCCGGCTGAACGCGGTGCGCCGCATGCTGCGCACGACGTCGGCGCAGCAGCTCGGCGTCGGCGAGGCCGCCGCGAGCTGGGGATTCACGCATCTCGGCTATTTCGCGCGCGAGTATCGCGACCTGTTCGGCGAACTGCCTTCCCAGACGACGCGCCCCGAATGATGCGCGCTGCCCGCGACGGCGCCGCCGGGCAGCGTCGCGGGCAGTGCAATCCACCGTTTGCCGATTTGCGATAGAGGTCCTGAATTTTCGCTGGATAGAGTCCCGTCACCCATATCGACAACGCCATCGATTTGCACTGCGAATCGATGAACACAGAGGGCGGGACATGAAAATCGGACGACGACTGGCCGCAGCCGCGGCGACGCTGGGTTGCATGCACGCACACGCGCAGACCTCGGGAAGCGTGACGCTGTACGGCACCGTGGATACCGGCATCATCTACTCGACGAACCAGCAGTTCACGCGTGCGGACGGCAGCACGGGCGGCGGCCATGCGTGGCAGATGGGCGGCGGCAACCTCGTGCCGTCCCGCTTCGGTTTCCAGGGCGCCGAGCCGCTGGGCGGGGGGCTCGACGCGGTGTTCACGCTCGAGCAGCAGTTCCTGTCCGCGAACGGGCAGGCGCTGCAGGGCGGCACGGCGTTCAGCCGGCAGGCGTGGGTCGGGCTGCGCCAGGACGGCATCGGCACGCTCGGTCTCGGCCGCCAGTACGACTCGTACACCGACATGCTCGGCGCGTACGTGTCGAGCAACAACTGGGCGACGCCGTACGGCTCGCATCTCGGCGACGTCGACAACCTGAATGCCGCATTCAACTTCAACAACGCGGTGAAGTTCACCAGCGCCGATTTCCACGGGCTCACGTTCGGCGGCACGTTCAGCTTCGGCGGGCAGGCCGGCGACTTTTCCGCGAAGCGCGGTTATGCGGTGGCCGCGACGTACACGCGTGCGCCGGTGGCGTTCTCGGTCGGCTATCTCGACCTGCACCAGCCGCTCGACGCGGCGCTCGGCGGCGCGAGCGGCTATATCGGCGATTTCGCGTGCAGCAACGCGGGCGCGATGTACTGCCTGCTGCAGGATGCGGGCTCGATGCGCGCGTTCGGCGCGGGCGGCTCGGTCGCGCTCGGCGCGGCGACGGTCGCGCTGACGTACACGCATACGCGCCTCGGCGACAGCCGCTATTTCTCGACCGCCGCGCAGCCGCGCACGCAGGCGTTCACGTTCGACATCGGCGAGCTGAACGTCACGTACATGTTCACGCCGGCGCTGCAGGGCGGCGTCGCGTACATCTTCAACGCGGCCCATACCGACGGGCGCGGCACGACGCGCTTTCATCAGGTGAATGTCGGCACGAACTACAGCCTGTCGAAGCGCACCGCGCTGTACGCGGTCGCGATCGGCCAGATCGCCAGCGGCACGGGGCTCGGCACCGATGCGAACGGCAACGCGGTGAACTACGCGCAGATCCCGGTGCTCGCGAACAGCAACGCGAGCCGGCAACTGGCCGTGATGGCCGGGATCCGCGTGAACTTCTGACCGGGGCGCAGGCGCGGAGCGGCAGGCGGGGCGGGGCAGCCGGGCGTGGCGGCGGCCGTTCCCGCCGTGTGCCATAAATTCTTAACGATCGGCGTGAACAATGGCGTTCGCATCCGGCGGCCAGCCGCGTCACCCGCGTTGCACACGTGTGCAACGCCTGGCCGCTCCGCCACCACGCCGAACGAGAGAGACCTCATGACCTTGCTGAGCCGCCTGCGCGCGCTGTCCGCCGCCCTTGCGCTGTCCTTCGCCGCCACGCACGCCGCTGCGGCCGATCTCGTCATCGCGGGCCGCGACGACATTTACGGCAAGGGGCTGGCCGACGCCGTCGCCGGCTTCAACAAGCTGCATCCGGGCACCGAGATCGAGCTGCTCAAGCTGCCGAACGCGAACCTGTACCAGAAGCTCAAGCTGTCGATGCGCGAAGGCACCGGCACGTACGACCTCGTGATGATGGACGACACCTGGGCGCCCGAATTCATCGGCAACGGCTGGCTGAAGCCGCTGCCGGCGTCGCTCGCGGACGCCGATCTCGTGCCGTCCGCCGTCGCGCTCGGCCGCAACGCGGCCGGTGCGCTGTACGCGCTCCCGATCGTCGGCAACGTCGAGATGTTCGCGTACCGCAAGGACCTGCTCGCGAAATACAAGCTGCAGCCGCCGCGCAACTGGGACGACGTGCTGAAGATCGCGCAGACCGTCGGGGGCGCGGACAAGAGCGTGTCGGGCGTCGTGTTTCGCGGGGCCAAGGGCAACCCCGTCGTGACGGGCTTCCTGCCGATCCTGTGGGCGTACGGCGGCGACGTGTTCGACCAAGCCGGCAACGTGACGATCGATTCGCGCGAAGCGCAGGCCGCGCTGAAGACGTTCCTCGCGCTGAAGGCGTCCGCGCCGAAGGACGTCGACGTGTACGGCGCCGCGGAAGTGCGCGACGCGCTGCAGCGCGGGACGGCCGCGCAGTCGATCGAGGTGTGGCCGGCGTGGGTGCCGGCGCTCGACGATCCGAAGCAGTCGCGCGTGGTCGGGCAGATCGCACTGCAGCCGCCGCCCGGGCAGACCGCCGGCCCGGCGCCGATGCTCGGCATCTGGCAGATGGGCATTCCGAAGGACGCACCGCACGCGAAGCTCGCGCAGGACTTCCTCGCTTACTTGACCGCGCGCGATACGCAGACGCGCCTCGCCGGCATCGGCATTCCGCCGACCCGCCGCAGCGTGTTCAACGATCCGGCGCTGGTGCGCCAGTACCGCTGGTATCCCGATCAGCTGAAGGCGCTCGAAGCCGGCCGCGCACGGCCGCGCGTGAAGGACTGGCAGCAGGTCGAGAGCATTCTCGGCGACCAGCTGCAGCTCGCGCTGACCGGGCAGGCCGCCCCCGACGCCGCGCTGCGCCAGGCACAGCAGAAGATCGCGCAGGCGACGGCCGCGGCCGGCAAGTGACCGCCCGCGTCAATCCGGTGGCCGGAGGTCGCGCATGAAGTCCTTCGGCCGCAGCCTGCCGTTCGTCGCCCTGCTCGGGCCCGCGCTGCTGGTGCTCGCCGCGCTCGCGCTGTATCCGGTCGCGCAGGTGCTGATCGATTCGTTCTGCCAGGTCGACTACTCGGCCGGGCGCCGCGCGTTCACGGGGCTCGCGAACTACCGCGCGGTGCTCGGCGACGACGCGTTTGCGGCCGGCTTCGGCAACACGCTGCGCTTCACGATCGTCGCGTCGCTCGCCGAAGTCGCGCTGGGCTTCGGTCTCGCGCTGCTGTTCGTGCGGGCGTTTCCGGGCCGGCGCATCGCGCTGCCGCTCGCGATCCTGCCGATGATGCTGTCGACGCTCGTGTGCTCGGCGATCTGGCGCAACTGGCTGAACTTCGACGGCTTCCTGAACACGCTGCTCGCGGCGTTCGGCATCGAAGGCGTGCGCTGGCTGTCCGATCCGCATCTCGCGCTCTGGTCGCTCGCGCTCGTCGACGTCTGGCAGTGGACGCCGATGGCGTTCCTGATCGTGCTGGCCGGGCTGCAGTCGATTCCGCAGGAGCTGTACGAGGCCGCGCGCACCGACGGCGCGAGCGAGTGGCAGTGCCTGCGCGACATCACGCTGCCGCTCGCGGCGCCGCAGATCGGCCTCGCGCTGCTGCTGCGCTCGATCGATACGTTCAAGCTGTTCGACAAGGTCTATGCGCTGACGGGCGGCGGCCCCGGCAATGCGACGCAGACGTTGTCGACCTATATCTACGACACGGGCTTCCGCTTCTTCAACGTCGGCCCGGCCAGCGCCGCGTCGGTGCTGATGCTCGCGGCATCCGCGGTGCTGGTTTCGGGGTACGTATGGCAGACGGTTCGCAAGCGGCGCGCATGACGGCGCATCCCGCACGCGTCACGGGCCCACGCACGGGCGCCGCATTCGGTCGCGCGGTGCCGTGGGGTTTGCGCGTCGTCGCGCTCGCGCTGTTGCTGCTGCCCTGTCTGTGGATGGCCGGCGCGGCTTTCATGCCGACGCTCGAACGCCTCGATCATCCGCTGCGGATCTGGCCGGCCGCGCCGACCCTCGAGCATTTCGCGTCGGTGTGGTCCAACGGCATCGGTGCGCCGCTGCTCAATTCGCTGCTGGTCGGCTTCGGCACGACGCTGCTCGCGCTGGCGCTCGCGTTTCCGGCCGCGTATGCGCTCGTGCGGCTGCGGTTTCCGGCGCGGCTCGACCTGCTGTTCCTGGTGCTCGTGCTGGCGTTGAAGCTGATGCCGCCGATCACGATCGCGGTGCCGTTGTTCGCACTGGCGAAGCGGCTGCACCTGCTCGATTCGACGTTCGGCCTCATGCTCGCGTACCAGATCTATGCGTTGCCGATGGCGATCTGGATGCTGCTCGCGTTCGTTCGCGAAGTGCCGATCGAGTACGAAGAGGCAGCCTGCATCGACGGTGCGGGGCTCGCGCGGCGGCTCGTGCAGATCGTGCTGCCGTTGTGCGCGCCGGGGCTGATCGCGACCGCGATCTTCGTGTTCATCGCCGCATGGAACGAGTTTCTGATCGCATTGCTGTTCGTGTCGACGCCGAGCCGCTTCACGCTGCCGCTCGCGATTGCCGGCTACGTGACGGAGAACGGCATCGACTGGGGCGACTTGATGAGCGCGGGACTGATGGCGTCGCTGCCCACGCTGGCCGTGGCCGGCTATGTGCAGCGCTATCTGCTGCGCGGGTTTGCGGGCGGGCTGAAGTGACGCGCGGCCGCGCCGCGCCCGATGTCACGCCGTCACGCGCAGCTGTCCCGCACCACCTGCGCGACCGGCACGACGCGCGTGCGCGACGGGCCGTCGAACGTCTGCATGCGGTCGGCGAGCAGGTCGATCGCCGCGTGCGCGAGGCCGCGCGTGTCCTGCCGGAGCGTCGTCAGCCGATACGCGTCGTATTCGGCGGCGGGGATGTCGTCGAAGCCGATCACGCACAGGTCGTCCGGCACGCGCAAGCCGAATTCGCTGCGCGCGACGTCGATCACGCCGAGCGCGAGCAGGTCGGACGAGCAGAACACGCCGTCGGGCCGTTCGCTCGCGGCGAACAGTTGCCGCGCCGCGTCGATCCCGCTGGCATGGGTATCGGACGGCGTGTCGAGCACGCGTTCGGTGCGACGCTCGCCCGAACGCGTC
>NZ_JAAGPK010000149.1:0-20120 GCF_017104685.1 Burkholderia sp. Tr-20355
TCGCGGAAGTCGTCGCGCCGCAGTTCGATTTCGCCTCGCATGGTCACGCTCCCGACGTGTTGCGCGATGCGGCGTAGCGCGCGGGCGCACGGCCGTCGGCGGCTGCGTCGGGCGTCGCGGCCGGCAGTACACGCAGTGCGGCACGCCGGCATGGTCGAACGACGACGTGTCGCGGTCGTCGCCCGCTTGGGCGAGCACGACCTGGCGCGCGCCCGCTGCACTGCACAACTCGAGCGTGAGCGCGCCCGACCCGCTCGACGCAAGACGCGCGTAGCCGACGACGGGCGACAGTACGTTCAGTACCAGCGCCAGCCATACGAGGCCGATCCATCGCGTCGTTCGTCTCATCGCGGTCCAGGAAAAAGTGCGCGCAAGTATAACAAGCGACCCGATTGTTGCTGAATGCGCAGGAGGCAATAGCGGCCATCACACCTCGCGCCGCAGCGCATGTGCCGTTAATACAACAGAGACAAAATCTAACGATTCGCCACTGGCATAAATCCAAGCACGAGGTTGATAATCATCGAACCTGCTGGAGAAATGACCATGGACGAAAGACCCACTCGCATGCCACCGCCCGAGCAAGTGATGAGCCCGGATCCGGAACCCGTCGGCGTGGAATTCCTCGCCGAATTGCCCGAGCACGTGCGGGCATTCTTCGACGAGCAGCACAAGCTGTACTCGCCGAAGTGAACGCCTGTCCGGTTCTGTAACCGCCACGTGTCGATCATCGCTATCGTGCGGTTCATCACTGCGCATCGCGCGCCATTCGCCTCGCACCCGGGCCGCAACAGCCTGACGGTGCCGGATCAGCTCGCCTGCTGATTCTTCTGTCGCGTCGCTACGCCGCGCGACTGTCTTCGTCTATCCTTCTGGTTTTCCACCTCCGGTCCGCCCGGCTCCTCCGATCATTCCGATGAAGCAAGCCATTCGTGCCAGCGTCGCTGTCGCCGCGCTCGGTGTCGCCCTCTTTTCGTCGCCTCACATTGCCCGCGCCGACGGCGACGACACCGCGCTCACCAACCTCGTCGCACTCGCGTCGCAACGCCTCGCGCTCGCCGAACCGGTCGCGCGGTGGAAGTGGGCGAATCAGAAGGCGATCGAGGACCCGCCGCGCGAAGCAGCCCTGCTTGCGTCGGTCGAAAAGCGCGCGACGCAAGCCGGCGTCGATCCGGCATTCGCACGGACGTTCTTCGAGGACCAGATCACCGCGAGCAAGGACGTGCAGAACGCACTGTTCGCGACCTGGCGCACGACGCGGCCGCCCGAGGGCACACCGCCCGACCTCGCGACCAGCACGCGCCCGGCGCTCGACCAACTGACGCAGAAAATGCTCGCGGGCCTCGCGCAGGTCGCGCCGCTGCGCAATGCGCCCGATTGCCAGGCACGCCTCGCGCGCAGCATCACGAACTGGAAAACGCTGACGCGCTACGATTCGAAGCAGACACAGGCACTCGACACCGCGCTGTCGCACGTCTGCTCGGCCGGCGGCGCCAGCGCGATCGGCTGACGCGGCCGGCGCCGCGCGCGCCCCTCAACCTGCCGGCGTGAGCGCGGCGAGCGGAATCAGTTGCAGCCCGCGCGCGAGATGCGTCTGCAGCAGGCGATGGGTAAAGGGTTCGAACGTGCCGTCCGCCGCCTCGGCGGCGAGCCGCGCGGCCGCGTCCAGCGATTCGGCCGTGCCGAGGTAGCGCCAGCCGTCGATCACATGCAACAGGCGGCGCTCGCCGTTCGCCTCGAACGCAACGGCGCCGTCGAACGGCCAGTGCGCATTGCCGCCACGCACGCCATCGGCCGCGGGGCGCCGGTTGTACGACGGCCGCAGTTGGGCGATCCATTGCGCTTCCGCCAGCATCGCGCCCAGTTCGTTGCCCGTCTCGCGCCATTCGACGCGCCGCACCTGCTGGGCCAGCCGCATCTCCTTCGACGAACGGCGCTCGCCGGTCAGCAGCGCGCGCAGCCGCTGCCGCACCCTCACGCTTCGGCCCACATACAGCGGCGCGTCGCCCTCCCCGAACAACGCATAGGCGCCGCAGCCGGCAGGCGCGGTGTCGAGCCACGCCTCGGTCAGATCGCCGCCCAGGCGGAAGTGGCGCGTCGTGCGCGCGATCTGGTCGCGCAACCGCTCGAGCGGCACGATGTCGTGCAACTGGCGCCAGAACTGCCACAGCAGATCGGCATCCGCCAGCGCGCGGTGGCGCGCAGCCGGAACGAGACCGTGCCGCTCGATCAACGCGTCGAGCCCGTGCCGCGATTCGCGCGGGAACAGCGCGCGCGACAGCCGGACCGTACACAGCACATCGGGATTGAACGCCAAGCCGGCGCGCTCGAATTCGGCGCGCAGGAAACCGCGATCGAAACTCGCGTTGTGCGCGACGAACAGCTTGCCGTCGAGCCGCTCGAACAGCGCCGGCGCGAGCGACGCGAACGACGGCGCGTCGCGCACCATCACATCCGAAATGCCCGTCAGTTGCTGGATGAACGGCGGAATCGCCTGCTCGGGATTGACGAGGCTCGTCCACGTCGACACGCCAAGCGGACCGATTTCGACCACGCCGATTTCGGTGATGCGGTGCTCGGCGGGCGAGCCGCCGGTGGTTTCGAGGTCGACGAAGACGAGCGGTTGTTCGCTGGCGGGATCGGACGGACGAGAATCAGACATGAAAAGACAGGAAAACGATGCTTCCGTGAGTATGCACCGGCAAGCATGGCCACGGCCAGCGCGGACCGAAGCGATTCGTCCCCGGAAAACAAAAAGCCCCCGCGATGCGGGGGCCGGACGTGATCGGCAATGCGTGGCGCGTCAGACCGCCTGGATATTCGCTGCCTGCTTGCCTTTCGGCCCGACTTTGACGTCGAACGAAACACGCTGGTTTTCCTTCAGCGTCTTGAAGCCGTCCATCCGGATTTCGGAAAAGTGCGCAAACAAATCTTCACCACCATTGTCCGACGTAATAAAACCAAAACCTTTAGCATCGTTAAACCATTTCACGATACCGGTATCCATGTCTTCGTTCCCCACTCGATTAGATCAAAAAAGCTATTTTTATAGCCGTTTCCCGAAATCCCGAAACATTGCGCCAGCACCCGCACCAGCACGCCGCCCGAGGACGGAGTGCTGACTTTATAAATTGGACAATCCGGGTGCGTCAAGAAGATTTTTGACGTTAGTTTTATCGAAAAAGCGCTAATACCACTGGAATCGGTACACCACCGCCTTTGATTAATTGATTCGCATCAAAAACCTGTCAATATTACCGGGAACGGATCGGCGATAATCCCGACGATGAAATTCCTACCGGGGACAAATCAGCTCGGTAAATCCCTCGGGTTTTTTCCGGGTTGCGAAAATCCGGGGACGTTGAGATGCTGACACCACGCCGACAGGAAGGAGAGGGTCATGTGGCTGGACGGAATCAAGCGCTTCGCGAGCCGGCTCGGACGCGTACGCCGCAAGTCCCGCGCCCTGGCCGAGTCCGCGCGCGAAGCGCCGTGCGACACCGAATTCGATACGACCTGGCACGGCGACCACTGGCAGAACCTGCTCGCCTCGCCGCTGGATGCCCGTCACTACGTGATGGAAGACTGGACCTATACACCGCCGCCGACCGATGCCGAGGAAGCCGCGCCGGCGCCCAAGCGCAAGCGGCGCTCGTACGCGCAGTAGCGCACGGACCGGCGGGGCAAAAAAAAGCGCGACTGGGAAGTCGCGCCGACAAAGGTTTGGAGATCTTTTCCGTCAACGAAAAAGTCTGCTTCGGAAAGCAGAGATCGCAGTATAGCGAGAGAACAACCTTTCATTAGCCATGCTCCACACAAACCTCTATTGCCGATGTGTCAATAATCGCGCTACGGCCTCCCTCGCCGGCCGCTGACCGGGTGTCGCGATCGCGCAACGCCCGTTACGGAGTCCTGAACGCCATTTTTCTTCGCTGCACCGCCGCAAACCCTTGATGCGCAACCGTTTACGCGCATCCCACGATCTTTGCGGATTCCAAAATACATTATTGCTTAAAGCATCACCCTCCCCCGCTTCACGCACTCCGTACACTGCAGATGGCTTTCTGACAAGCGCACCGCCGCTCTGCCGGTCACAGCGTCACGCATATCAGCCCGGTCCGGCAGCAGGTTCGATCGACATCATCCTGTTTGGAGACAGATCCATGAAAAAAACCCTGATCGTCACCGCGTTGTCGGGTGTATTCGTTACCGCCGCACACGCACAAAGCAGCGTGACGCTATACGGCCTGATCGACGCCGGCATCACCTACACGAACAATCAGGGCGGTCACAGCGCCTGGCAGGAAACGAGCGGCTCGGTCAACGGCAGCCGGTGGGGCTTGCGCGGCACCGAGGATCTCGGCGGCGGCCTGAAAGCGATCTTCACACTGGAAAACGGTTTCGGCATCAACAACGGCGCGCTGAAGCAGAACGGCCGCGAGTTCGGCCGGCAAGCGTTCGTCGGCCTCGCGCACGACAGCTACGGTTCGCTGACACTGGGCCGGCAATACGACAGCGTCGTCGACTACCTCGGGCCGCTGTCGCTGACCGGCACGCAATATGGCGGCACGCAGTTCGCGCACCCGTTCGACAACGACAACCTGAACAATTCGTTCCGGATCAACAATTCGGTCAAGTACCAGAGCGCGAACTACGGCGGCCTCAAGTTCGGCGCGTTGTACGGGTTCTCGAACTCGACGGCGTTCGCGAACAACCGCGCGTATAGCGGCGGCGTGTCGTACAGCTACCTGGGGTTCAACTTCGCCGCGGCCTACTTGCAGCTGAACAGCGACGTGAACGCGCTCGCGCAGGCCGCATCCGATCCGGGCGCGGTGACCGGCGACTGGACCTTCGCGTCGCGCGTGCAGCGCACCTGGGGGGCCGGCCTGAATTACGGCTTCGGCCCCGCCACGGTCGGCTTCGTGTTCACGCAGACGCGTCTGACCGGCATTCGCGCGATCAGCGCGGGGCAATCCGGCGTGTCCGGCGGCATCACGGGCCTCGGCGGCACCGCGCGCTTCAGCAACTATGAAGTCAACGGCCGTTACGCGTTGACGCCGGCCCTGTCGCTCGCCGGCTCGTACACGTACACGCAGGGGCGCCTGGCCGGCGACAAGCCGACCTGGCACCAGTTCAACCTGCAGGCCGACTATGCGCTGTCGAAGCGCACCGACGTCTATCTGCAGGGTGAGTTCCAGAAGGTCAACAACGACGGCCTCGACCTCGGTGCCAACATCAACGGGCTCGGCGCCGCCTCCTCGACCAACAAGCAGATCGCGGTCACGGCCGGCATGCGCCACCGCTTCTGAGCGAAACCCGCCCGCAAGCCGGATGACGAAGCGCCCCGCCGGGGCGCTTTTTCGTTGCCGCGCCGTGCGCGCGGGCCGTGGCTCAAGCGGTGCCCTGCGCCGGATAGCGGACGTCGAGTATGTCGATCGGCTGCGGGCCGGCCGGCGTCATCAGCGTGACGGTATCGCCGATCTTCGCCTTGATCAGCGCACGTGCGACCGGCGAGATCCAGCTGACGCAGCCATGGTCGAGATCGACCTCGTCGATCCCGACGATCGTGATCGTGTGATCCACGCCATCCGGCGTCTCGTAATCGACCGTTGCGCCGAAGAACACCTGGTCGACATTCTCCTGCCGGCTCGCGTCGACGACTTCGGCGAGGTCGAGCCGCTTCGTCAGGAAGCGAATGCGGCGATCGATCTCGCGCAGCCGCCGCTTGCCGTAGATGTAGTCGCCGTTCTCCGACCGGTCGCCGTTCGACGCGGCCCACGACACGAGCCGCACGACCTCGGGGCGCTCGACGTCGATCAGGTTCAGCAGCTCGTCCCTCAGCCGCTTGTGGCCGGCCGGCGTGATGTAGTTCTTCGCCCCCGCCGGAATCGCGGGTTGAGCCTGGTCGAGATCGTCGTCGTCACCGTCCGACTCTTTGACAAACGCCTTGTTCATGATGCGGGTTCAACGTGGATGACTGATGCTCCAAGGGTACACGAAGGGCCGCCGCGAAGGCCATGCCGCCTAATTCGCGAATAAGGCTTCCCTTTTTATACAACCCTGCTATAATTTCGCTTCTGCGTGCGGCTGTAGCTCAGTTGGATAGAGTACTTGGCTACGAACCAAGGGGTCGTGGGTTCGAATCCTGCCAGCCGCGCCACTTTTTCGAGGGCCTTCCCAACCGAAGGCCCTTTCAGTTCGAAGCAGTAGAAGTTTTGTTTTGCGTGCGGCTGTAGCTCAGTTGGATAGAGTACTTGGCTACGAACCAAGGGGTCGTGGGTTCGAATCCTGCCAGCCGCGCCACTTTTTTGGGGGCCTTCCCATCGCAGAAGGTTCCGACAGTTGAAGCAGTACCGTTTTGCGTGCGGCTGTAGCTCAGTTGGATAGAGTACTTGGCTACGAACCAAGGGGTCGTGGGTTCGAATCCTGCCAGCCGCGCCACCTTAAAAGGGCTTTCCTTCGGGAAAGCCCTTTTTTTCTTTTCCGCCGCCCCTCTTCCCTCGCGCGCGTTGCCGCAGGTTCATACCGCTGCCGGCATGAAAACGGCGGCCATTGGCCGCCGTCCGTCGATCGATCGCCCGCTCCGAGCGCGTCAGTAATCCTGCCGCTCGCGCTCGATGCGCATGCCGCCGTCGTGGCGCGCATGCGCTCCGTCGTCGGTCGAACGCTCGCGCATGATCCGCATCACGTCCGGATTGGTGCGCACGCGCCGCATCACGTTCGCGAGGTGCACACGGTCGCTGACCTGGATCACGAAGCGCAGCACCGTCGATTCGTGCGTCAGATCCTCGTCCATCGCGATATGCACGATGTTCGCGTCGGCCGACGTGATGTCCGCCGCAACACGCGCGAAGATGCCCTTCGTGTTCTTCACGAGCGCCTTCACCGCGACATCGAACAGGCGGCCCGGCTGCGGCGCCCATTCGACATCGATCCAGCGGCCCGGATCGCGGCGATGGATACGCTGCGCGACACGGCAATCGGTCGTATGAATCGCCATCCCCAGGCCGATGCCGATGTAACCCATGATCGCGTCGCCCGGAATCGGCCGGCAGCAGGCCGACAACTGCACGGACATCCCTTCGGTGCCGGTGATCACGACCGGCGGCGCATGGTGCACGGCATGCCGCTCGGACTTCGGCAGATCGTCGTCCGCGTCGCGGCCGCTCATCAGCACCTCGATGCGCTTGGCCATCACCGCGGCGACGCGGCGGCCCAGGCCGATGTCCGCGAAAATTTCCTGACGGCTCTTGTTGCCCGTCCACTGCACGAGCTTCTCCCACACTTCCGGCGCGACGTCGGCCAGTGCAAGACCATAACCCTTCAGGCTCTGGTCGACGAGCCGCTCGCCCAGCTGGACGGACTCGTTCAGGCGCATCGTCTTCAGGTAGTGGCGAATCGCCGAACGCGCCTTGCCGGTACGCACGAAACCGAGCCACGCGGGATTCGGCTTCGAATACGGCGCGGTGATCACCTCGACGATGTCGCCGCTCTTCAGCTCGGTGCGCAGCGGCAGCAGCTCGTTGTTGATCTTCACGGCCACGCACTGGTTGCCGAGATCGCTGTGGATCGAATACGCGAAATCGAGTGCCGTCGCGCCGCGCGGCAGCGCCATGATCTTCGACTTCGGCGTGAACACGTACACCGCGTCGGGGAACAGGTCGATCTTCACGTGCTCGAGGAATTCGCTCGAATCGCCGGCTTCGCTCTGGATGTCGAGCAGCGACTTCAGCCACTGGTGCGCGCGCTTCTGCACGTCGCTGAGATCGGCGCTGCCGTTCTTGTACAGCCAGTGCGCGGCGACCCCGGCCTCGGCGATCTCGTGCATCTTGCGCGTGCGCACCTGGAACTCGATCGGCGCGCCGAACGGGCCGACGAGCGTCGTGTGCAGCGACTGATAGCCGTTGATCTTCGGGATCGCGATGTAGTCCTTGAACTTGCCGGGCACGGGCTTGTACAGCGCATGCAATGCGCCGATGCACGTGTAGCAGTCGAGCGGACTGTCGACGACCACGCGGAAACCGTACACGTCGAGCACCTGCGAGAACGACAGCTGCTTGTCGCGCATCTTGCGGTAGACGCTGTAGATGGTTTTCTCGCGGCCGGTGATCTCGGCGTCGATCTTCGCGTCGGCCATCGCGCGCTGCGCGGCCTCGAGGATCTTGCTGATCACTTCGCGGCGGTTGCCGCGCGCGGCCTTCACGGCTTTCTCGAGCGTCGCGTAGCGATGCGGGTTGAAGTTCGCGAAGCTCATGTCCTGCAGCTCGCGATACGTGTTGTTCAACCCGAGCCGATGGGCAATCGGCGCGTAGATGTCGAGCGTTTCGCGCGCGACGCGGCGGCGCTTTTCCATCGGCACCGCGCCGAGCGTGCGCATGTTGTGCAGGCGATCGGCGAGCTTGACGAGAATGACGCGCACGTCGCGCGCCATCGCGAGCAGCATCTTGCGGAAGTTTTCCGCCTGCGCTTCCTCGCGGCTGCGGAATTCCATCTTGTCGAGCTTCGACAGGCCGTCGACCAGCTCGGCGACCTTCGGACCGAACCGCTCGGCCAGCTCGTTCTTGGTCACGCCCTGGTCTTCCATCACGTCGTGCAGCAGCGCGGCCATCACGGCCTGCGCGTCGAGCTTCCAGCCGGCGCAGATTTCCGCGACGGCGACGGGATGGGTGATGTAGGGCTCGCCGCTCTGGCGATATTGACCGAGGTGGGCTTCGTCGCTGAAGTGGAACGCCGCCTTGACCTCTTTGATTTCGTCCGGGGCGAGATACTCGGCCAGCACGGTGGTCAGTTTCGCGATCGAAACGACACCGTGCTTGCGCGGCTGCTCCGGAGTGGCGGTCGGCCCGAACAGATGCCGGAAGGACTGTTCGAGGACCGCGTCGATGTACTGGCGCGCAGGCGACTGGGCCGTGGCTTCGGTGGTCGAATCCGCGGAGGCGGACGATGGGGTGGTGCTCATATTCGCCTCCAGGTCGAGTCGTTGCGCGCGTGGATTACATGGCTGGAACGGGCCGGATGCGCGTTACACCGGCACCTTCTTCAGCATCTCGACGCCGACCTGGCCGGCAGCGATTTCGCGCAGCGCGACGACGGTCGGCTTGTCGCGGCTTTCGATCTTCGGCGTATGGCCTTGCGCGAGCTGCCGCGCGCGGTAGGTGGCGGCGAGCGCCAGTTCGAAGCGGTTCGGGATTTGCTTCAGGCAGTCTTCGACGGTAATGCGAGCCATGTTGGTAATTCCTTCTGAATATAGTCCTTATTCTACCTTATGTCCCTCGTCCCCCGCGTCATTCCGCGTGGGGCAGATGGATGCCGAGCTCGATGAACAGCTCCGTGTGTCGCGCGTACTGCGAAGCAAAGCGCAGGCGCGTCGCGGCGACGATGCATTCGAGCTCCGCGAGCGCACGCTCGAAATTCTCGTTGATCACCACGTATTCCGCTTCCGACGCGTGCGCGATCTCGCTGCCGGCAGCCAGCAGGCGCCGCGTGATCACGTTCGGTTCGTCCTGGCCGCGCTTCTTCAGCCGCTCCTCGAGCGCATCGAGCGACGGCGGCAGGATGAAGATGCCGACCGCGTTGCGGAACTGCTTCTTCACCTGCAACGCGCCCTGCCAGTCGATCTCGAGCAGCACGTCGTGGCCGCTCTTCATCTGCTCTTCGATCCAGACGCGCGACGTGCCGTAATAGTTGCCGTGCACTTCCGCGCTCTCGAGGAATTCATGCGCCGCGTGACGCGCGCGGAAATCCTCGACGGTCGTGAAGTGGTAATGCTGGCCATCCTGTTCGTTCGGGCGCGGCTTGCGCGTCGTGTACGAGATCGACAGGCAGATGTCGCGGTCCTTCGACAGCAGCGCATTCACGAGCGTCGACTTGCCGGCGCCCGACGGCGCAATGACCATGAACAGGTTGCCGGGGTAGACACCCGCGTGAAGCGTATGCGTGTCGTGAGTGGGGTGGATCATGTTGCGTTACTCCAGGTTTTGCACTTGCTCGCGCATCTGCTCGATCAACAGCTTGAGCGCCATCGACGCGTCGGCCAGTTCCTTCGCCGCCGCCTTCGAGCCGAGCGTGTTCGCTTCGCGATTCAGTTCCTGCATCATGAAGTCGAGGCGCTTGCCGACACGGCCGCCCTTCTCGATCACATGACGCGTTTCGTTCAGGTGCGCGGTAAGCCGCGACAGCTCTTCCGCGATGTCGATCCGGATCCCGTACATCGTCACTTCCTGACGGATGCGTTCCGCGGCTTCCTCGCGCGTGACGATCGTCGCGCCGCCTTCGGGCGCCGCGAGGCCGAGCGCTTCCTGCAGGCGCTCGACGATCTTCTGCTGATGCTTGGCGATCAGCTCCGGCACGAGCGGCGTGATGCGCGCGACGATCGCTTCCATCTCGGTGACGTTCGACAGCAGCATCGTCGCCAGTTGCGCGCCTTCGCGCGAACGCACGACGACGAGCTCGCCGATCGCTTCCTTGCCGCACGCGAGCACCGCGTCGCGGATCGCTTCCGCCGACACGCCGCTTTCGGCGAGCACGCCCGGCCAGCGCAGGATCTCGCCCGCGCGCAGGCGGCCGACGCCCGGGAACGAATCGAGCACCGCACGCTCGAGATCGGCAAGCTGGCCGAGCGCCGACTGGTTCAGCGCGCCGGCGCCGATGCTCTGTTCGCCGCGCTGCAGGTTGATGCGCACGTCGACCTTGCCGCGCGACAGCTTGTTCATCAGCATTTCGCGCAGCGCGGGCTCGCACGCGCGCACGTCGTCCGGCATCCGGAAATTGAGGTCGAGGAAGCGCGAGTTCACGGTGCGCAGTTCGACCGACACGCTGGTGCCGCCGTTGCCGGTGGCCGTCGCGAGTTCGCGCGTCGCGCTCGCGTAGCCCGTCATGCTGTAGATCATGGTTCGTCTCGCCGTCTGGGTGCCCTCGCGGGCGGGGATGTGTCGAGGCGCCCGGCGCATCGGAAAACGCGGGGCGGGAAGCGCGCATTATCCCATTTTTGCGGACCACCCCGCCGGGCAAGCCCGCCGTTCGGCGCTAAAATCGGGGTTTCCTCTCCTTCCGCGATTTCCCCATGACGTCTTCCGTTTCCCGCCCGAGCGGCCGCCGCGCCGACGCACTGCGCAAGGTCGCCCTCACGCGCCACTACACGAAACACGCCGAAGGCTCGGTGCTGGTCGAATTCGGCGACACCAAGGTGCTCTGCACCGCGAGCGTCTCCGAACGCGTGCCCGAGTTCCTGCGCGAGCGCGGGCAAGGCTGGCTGACCGCCGAATACGGGATGCTGCCGCGCGCGACGCACACGCGCAGCGACCGTGAAGCCGCGCGCGGCAAGCAGACCGGCCGCACGCAGGAAATTCAGCGCCTGATCGGCCGCGCGCTGCGCGCGGTGTTCGATCTCGAGGCGCTCGGCCCGCGCACGATCCACATCGACTGCGACGTGATCCAGGCCGACGGCGGCACGCGCACCGCGAGCATCACCGGCGCCTTCGTCGCCGCGCACGATGCCGTGTCGACGCTGATCGCGGCCGGCAAGCTCGCGCGCTCGCCGATCACCGACCACGTCGCCGCGATCTCGGTCGGCGTATACGAAGGCGCGCCGGTGCTCGACCTGGACTACGCGGAAGATTCGCAGTGCGACACCGACATGAACGTCGTGATGACGGGTGCCGGCGGTTTCGTCGAAGTCCAGGGCACGGCCGAGGGCGTGCCGTTCTCGCGCGCCGAGATGAATGCGCTGCTCGACCTCGCGCAGGGTGGCATCGCCGAGCTCGTGCAACTGCAGAAGGATGTCTTGGGCGCCGGCCATGCCTGACGATCGTACCCTCGCGCCGCTGTCGCGCATCGTCCTCGCGTCGAACAACCCGGGCAAGCTGCGCGAATTCACCGCGCTGTTCGCGACGGTCGGCATCGAGATCGTCCCGCAGGGCGATCTCGCCGTGCCCGAAGCGGAAGAACCGTTCGGCACGTTCATCGAGAATGCGCTGACGAAGGCGCGTCACGCGTCGCGGCTCACCGGGCTGCCGGCGATCGCCGACGATTCGGGCCTGTGCGTGCGCGTGCTGCGCGGTGCGCCGGGCGTCTATTCGGCACGTTACGCGCAGCGTGCGGGCCGCGACAAGGGCGACGCGGCGAACAACGCGTATCTCGTCGAGCAGCTGCGCGGGGTCGACGACCGGCGCGCATACTATTGCTGCGTGCTCGCGCTCGTGCGCCACGCGGACGATCCCGAGCCGCTGTTCGCCGAAGGGCGCTGGGCCGGCGAGATCGTCGATACGCCGCGCGGCGAGCACGGATTCGGCTACGACCCGTATTTCTACCTGCCGGCGCTCGGCGCGACGGCCGCGGAACTCGATCCGGCCGTGAAGAACACGCACAGCCATCGCGCGCTGGCGCTGAAGGCGCTGCTGGCGCGGCTCGCGGAGGAAGCATGAGCATGCCCGTTACCCGTTCGCCGCAGGGGGTTGCATGAGCCAGGCCGCGCAAACCGGCGCGCGCGTCGTCGCGACCTTCACGTCGCCCGGCCAGGTGCGGCTCACGTCGCTGCCGCCGCTCGCGCTGTACGTGCATTTCCCGTGGTGCGTGCGCAAGTGCCCGTATTGCGATTTCAACTCGCACGAATGGAAAGGCGAACGATTCCCGGAAACCGAGTACCTCGATGCGCTGCGTGCCGATCTCGAGCAGGCGCTGCCGCTCGTGTGGGGGCGGCAGGTGCATACCGTGTTCATCGGCGGCGGCACGCCGAGCCTGCTGTCGGCGGCCGGCCTCGACCGGATGCTGTCCGACGTGCGCGCGCTGCTGCCGCTCGACGCCGATGCCGAGATCACGCTCGAGGCGAATCCGGGCACGTTCGAGGCCGCGAAGTTCGCGCAGTTCCGCGCGAGCGGCGTGAACCGCCTGTCGGTCGGCATCCAGAGCTTCAACGAAACGCACCTGAAGGCGCTCGGCCGGATTCACGATACCGCGCAGGCGCGCGCGGCCGTCGAGATCGCCGCGAAGAACTTCGACAACTTCAACCTCGACCTGATGTTCGCGCTGCCGAACCAGACGCTCGACGAATGCCGCACCGACATCGAGACCGCGCTGTCGTTCGCGCCGCCGCATCTGTCGCTGTATCACCTGACGCTCGAGCCGAACACGCTGTTCGCGAAGTTCCCGCCCGTCGTCCCCGACGACGACGCGTCGGCCGACATGCAGGAGTGGATCCACGCACGCACGGCCGAGGCCGGCTACGGACGCTATGAGGTGTCCGCGTATGCGAAGCCGAATCATCAGTGCAAGCACAACCTGAACTACTGGCGCTTCGGCGACTACCTCGGGATCGGCGCGGGCGCGCACACGAAGCTGTCGTTCCCGAACCGGATCCTGCGGCAGGCGCGCTACAAGCATCCGGCGACCTTCATCGAGCAGGCGAAGGCCGGCACGGCCGTGCAGGAAGAGCGCGAAGTCGGCGCCCGCGACCTGCCGTTCGAGTTCATGCTGAACACGCTGCGGCTCGTCGAGGGCTTCCCCGTGCACAGTTTCGCGGAGCGTACGGGCCTGCCGATGAGCACGATCGAGCCGGCGCTGCAGGAAGCGGAGCGACGCGGGCTGATCGCGCGCGATTTCGCGCAGATCGCGCCGACACCGCTCGGCCAGCGTTTTCTCAACGACCTGCAGGAATTGTTCCTGCGTGACGATTGACGGGATGAACGCGGCGGCATTTCGGTTACAATGCCGCCTCGTGTGGAAGCGTGGCCGAGCGGTTTAAGGCACCGGTCTTGAAAACCGGCGACGGGAAACTGTCCGTGAGTTCGAATCTCACCGCTTCCGCCAGGAAGTTCGCCCAACCCCGTCCATTCATCGAATGACGGGGTTTTTGTTTGGCGGTTTGCCCGTGCGTGCGTGCTCCTCACGTTCCGACGCGTCGCGCCGGATGCCGTTACAATCCCGCGCTCCGATTCGCGAAACGGGAAACCCACTTCATGAAGCCCCTCATCGTCTCGTCGCTCGTCGCCATGCTGGCCGCCGTCAGCACGAATGCGGCCGCCGACACCGCGTCCGGCAGCGGCGCGCAGGCATCGTGCGCGATCGCAACCGTCAGCGGCGTCGGCGGTTCGCCGCGCGGCCTGAGCGAATACCTCGCGAGCCCGGCACCGTACAACTACCTGAAGGACAACGATCTTCAGTGCAAGGTGTCGGACGACGGACGCACGTCCAATTGCACCGGCGTCACCTACCTGCGCAACGAACAGGTCAGCGTGTACGACGATTCCGATCCGGCGACGCTCACCGTCGTCGCGCGCGTGGAACTCGACCACGGCCAGAAATACCCGGTGATCATCGTCGTGCAGCGCAAGGATGCGCGCTGCAAGCCATGACGCAGCCTCGCACGCGCCGCTTCCAATCGGGACGGAACGTGCCCGAATGCCGCGCCGGAAGCCTCCCGACCCGCCCCGCGATCACCTAGAATTCGTTCAACACGGCGACACGACCGCCGCCGCGTACTCGATGCCGCACGCGCCACCCCTGCGCGCGGCACACGGAGATCGCCATGACCGAACTGTCGAGCGCGACGCAACCCGTCGATTACGAAGGCTTCGAGATCCATGTCGTGCCGGCCGCCGCGCCCGGCAGCGACACGCGCCATACCTACACCGGCTACGTGTGCCATCCGGGCGCGAACCCCGCGCTGCCCGGCCATGCCGTGGCGTTTCACGCGGATGGCGAGGAAAGCTTCGCGACCGTCGACGAGGCCGTCCATGAAGCCGTGCACATCGGCAAGAGCATCATCGACGGCACGCACCCCGACCTGTCGGTACTGTCGCTCGTCACGCACGGCTTCTGAACCCGGTGAAAGGCCTCGCGGGCGATCGCGCGGCCGGCTGGCCGCGGTGCGCACCGGCCGGCCGTCATGCCCGGCCGGACGATCGCGGCGTGCCGTGCCTTTCAACCTTGCGCCACGCACGCAGCCGCCACGCGTCGCGTTACATCGCGATGCGCGATGCGACCGCCCGGCCGTCATCATCGGCGATCACAGTGTCCGGCCTCGCGTGCTATGCGTTTCTCCCCATATCGTCTCGCGCCGGGACGCCTATCATTTTTTTATAGTCCCTTCCGGCCGTCACCTCATGCGCCCCCCTCTCCGTCCGCGCGTCGCCCGGCTGCGTGTTGCCGCGCTGGCCGTCGCCGCCCTGCTTGCCGCGTGCACGATCACGCCCCCTTCGTCGCTACACTCGGTGCTGACGATTCCGTCGATCGTCCGCAGCGGCAACCTCGACCAGTATCGCGTCGAAGTCGCGCACCGCGTCGCCGAGCGCAATCCGTCCGGCATGCTGCGCGGCACGCCGCAGGCGATGCTCCGATCGCTCGTCGTCGTGTCCTTCACCGTCGACGGCAGTGGCCGTCTCGTCAACGCGTCCGTCTATCGCAGCAACGGCGACAGCGAGGCCGAAGCGCTCGCCCTCGCATCGCTGCGCCGCTCGACGCCGCTGCCGGCGCCGCCGTCGCGGCTGCTCGACGGCAACGGCCGGCTCGAACTGATGGAAGGCTGGCTCTTCAACGACGACGGCCACTTCCAGCTGCAAAGCACGGCGTCCGCGCAGGCGCAATCGATCGACTGACGCGCCGCCGCCGCGCGATTGCCGGCCTGCGGCGGCGCTGGCTATAATTTTCCGCACCCGCGCGGCCATCACGCCGCGCGCGCGTTCGCGCGCTCCACCCGGCACGCGAGCCGACCACGCCGGCACCGGGCGGCGGCGACCTACCCGTCTCCATCGTCGACCGGCGGGTGACGTCCGCGTCACGGCGCGCGTCCACGCCGCCCTCGCGTCATCCGCAGCACCCGCATCATCCGCTCGGCCGCACCCGGCAGGCGCCCGCCTGTCCGGCCGCACCCCCGGCCGACCGCCCCAACGACAAAACGGAGACATCCATGTCCGCATCCCCCCCGACCGTTGCTCACGCAACCGGTTCGGCCGGCGCCGTCAGCCACCGGCGCATCGTGTTCGCGAGCTTCATCGGCACCGCGATCGAGTTCTACGATTTCTATGTGTACGCAACGGCCGCCGCGCTCGTCATCGGCCCCGTATTCTTCCCGCATGGTTCCGCGACCGCACAGGCGCTGTCCGCGTTCGTCACGTTCGGCATCGCGTTCATTGCCCGCCCGATCGGCTCGTTCCTGTTCGGGCACTTCGGCGACCGCATCGGCCGCAAGTCGACGCTCGTCGCGTCGTTGCTCGTGATGGGCGTGTCGACCACCGCGATCGGCTTCGTGCCCGGCTACGACGCGATCGGCACGCTCGCGCCGGTGCTGCTGTGCGTGCTGCGCTTCGGCCAGGGCATCGGCCTCGGCGGCGAATGGGGCGGCGCGGCGCTGCTCGCGACCGAGCACGCGCCGCGGGGCAAGCGCGGCTGGTTCGGGATGTTCCCGCAACTCGGGCCGTCGGTCGGCTTCCTGATGTCGAACGGCCTGTTCTTCGCGCTCGCGCTGTCGCTGTCCGACGAACAGTTCCGCAGCTGGGGCTGGCGCATTCCGTTCCTCGTCAGCGCGGTACTCGTCGCGCTCGGCCTGTACGTGCGGCTGAAGATCACCGAGACGCCCGCGTTCCAGGCCGCGCTCGAGCGCAACGAACGCGTGCGCGTGCCGGTCGCGACGCTCGTCACGCAACACTGGCAGCCGACGCTGCTCGGCGCGCTCGCGATGGTTGTCTGCTATACGCTGTTCTATATCTCGACGGTGTTCTCGCTGTCGTACGGCGTGACGGCGTTGCATATTCCGCGCCAGAGCTTCCTCGGGCTGCTGTGCCTTGCCGTCGTGTTCATGGGGCTCGCGACGCCGCTGTCCGCCTGGGCGTCGGACCGCTTTGGCCGCAAGCCGGTGCTGATCGCCGGTGCGATCGCCGCGCTGCTGTCGGGTTTCGCGATGGAGCCGCTGCTCGGCAGCGGCTCGATGCCGCTCGTCGCGCTGTTCCTGACGATCGAACTGTTCCTGATGGGCGTGACGTTCGCACCGATGGGCGCGCTGCTGCCGGAGCTGTTCCCGACCAACGTCCGCTATACGGGCGCCGGCGTGGCATACAACCTCGGCGGGATCCTCGGCGCGTCGATCGCGCCATATATCGCGCAACTGCTGGCGGCGCGCGGCGGGCTGTCGTGGGTCGGCGGCTACGTGTCGATCGCGGCGGCTATCAGCCTGATCGGCGTGCTGCTGATGCGCGAAACGCGCGACGCATCGCTCGTCTGAGCCTCCGGGGCGACCCGGGTTGTGCGGCGGCAGGCGCTGCCTATACTCGATCCTGGGCGCGCCGTTGCGCGCCCGGGGATCCCGCCCCGAAAGGAGCCGCCGCCATGACCATCCGCCTCGGCAATGCCGATCTCGTCCTGATCCTCGCACTCGCGCTGGGTGGCGCGCTGCTGCTGGCGCTGCGGTTCCGGCCGAAGACGTGGCGCGGCCTCGTGTTCGAGGCGCTGCTGGCGAATCTGGCAGCTGTCGCCGCCGTCATCACGGTCGAGGCGCTGCTGGCCTGAACCGGCCGGCGGCCCGGCCTTCAGGCGGTCAGTCGCGCGCGCTGCGCACCATAGGCAGGGGCGACCGCATCGATCGCATCCAGCGCCTCGTCGACGGACGGCATCGCGCCGGGCTCGCCGATCGACAGCGCGTTCGGCGCACCGCCGATCCCGCAATGGTGGCGCGACGTCGCGACGAAAATCATCACGGTCGGCCGCCGCAGCGCATGCGCCATATGGACGAACCCCGTATCGACCCCCACCACCAGCGCGGCCCGGCCGAGCGCCGCACCAAGTTCGCGCACCGTCATCGCCGGTAACACGATCGCGCCCCGCGCGCGCGCGGCGATGTCCTGCGCATCGTCACGCTCGGCGCTCGATCCCCACGGCAACAGCACCCGCACACCGCTCGCCATCATCTGCGTGGCCAGCGCGGCCCAATGGTCGGCCGGCCATTTCTTGTCGGGATTCGACGTCGCATGGAACAGCAGCATGAACGGTCCGCCGTCGGTCACGGCCGGCGGCAGGTTCGCGTCCTGCGGCGGAACGATGCCGTATGACGCGATGCCTTCGGGCCGGTAGCCGAGCGCCTCGCCGGCGCTCACGCGCATCCCGTGCCACGCGTCGCAATCCGGCCGCGGGCCGAAACGATGCGAATACGCGAAGCGCGCGCCCGCTTCGCCGAGATCCTGCGTCTGGTAGCCGACACGGCGCGCGGCGCGTGCCAGCGCCGAGATGATCGCGCTCTTGTAGACCCCGTGCAGATCGATGACCGCATCGTAGCGATGCGCGCGCAACGCGCCGATCGACGCCGAGATCGCCTTCAGGTCGCCGACGTTCCGCAGCTTCTTGAAGCGACGCAGCGGCGCGCACAGCACGGCGCTCACGCCCGGATGCCAGCGCACGACCTCGGCACACGATTCGTCCACGGCCCAGTCGACCGCCACGCCGGGAAAGGCACGATGCAGGTCCGCGACGACGGGGAGCGTCTGGACGACGTCGCCGAGCGACGTCACTTTCACGATGAGGATGCGTTTCACGTTTGCGGGGAAGAGCCAGCCATTTGGGGATGCTAACGACGGATGCCCGTCGCGGACATTACTTCCGGATTACATTTGCAACGAAATGCTACAACCTTGCAAAACATTGTCACCCGACTGCGCGGCCCCGGTTCTTTCTATAATCGATCCTTTGCCTGATGGCCCCGCCGATGCCACGCCCCGCGCTTCCCGCCCTGTTTCCCGCCCTCACCCGCCGCTCGCTGCGAATCTGGCGCCAGTACGGCGTCTTCTGGCTCGGCGCGATCGTCGTCGGGCTGGCAGCCGTACTTTACGCGCGGCTGATCGACTGGGGCTACGAGTCCTTCCGCGCGATGCGCGAGCACGCCGCATGGTTGCCGCTGCTGTTGACGCCCGCGATCGCCGCCGCGTCGGTATGGCTCACGCGCCGGTTCTTCCGTGGCGCCGAAGGCAGCGGCATCCCGCAGGTGATCGCGACGCTGCATGCGCGCCCGAGCGCGTTCGGCGCCCGGCTGCTGACGCTGCGCATCCTGTTCGGCAAGGTGCTGATTTCGTTCCTGGGCATCCTGGGCGGCTTCACGATCGGCCGCGAGGGGCCGACCGTGCAGGTCGGCGCGGCGCTGATGTTCAACCTGCGGCGCTTCTACCCGCGCTCGAACGCGCAGATCGAACGTCAGCTCGTGCTGGCCGGCGCGGCGGCAGGGCTGTCGGCCGCGTTCAATACGCCGCTCGCCGGGATCGTGTTCGCGATCGAGGAGCTGACGCGCAGCTTCTCCGCGCGCGCCAGCGGCGTGCTGATCACCGCGATCATCCTCGCCGGCGTCGTCGCGCTCGGCCTGAACGGCAACTACACGTACTTCGGCACGATCGACACGGGCCTCCACTTTCCGAAGCTGCTGGCGGTCGCGGTGCTGGTCACCGCGATCGTCACGGGCATCGCCGGCGGCTTGTTCTGCTGGCTGCTGCTGAACACGGGGCGCTGGCTGCCCGCGCGGCTGCTGGGCCTGTATCGCGAGCGGCCGATCACGTTCGCCGCGCTGTGCGGCTTCGCGATCGCCGTCGTCGGCCTGGTGTCGGGCGGCACGACCTTCGGCAGCGGCTACGCCGAGGCGCGCGGCCTGCTCGACGGCAGCCAGCACCTGTCGGTGTTCTATCCGTTCCTGAAGATGATCTCGATGGTCGCGTCGTACCTGCCGGGCATCCCGGGCGGGATCTTCGCGCCGTCGCTGTCGATCGGCGCCGGGTTCGGCAACCTGCTGCACGTCGTGTTCAACAACATGAGCCTGCCGATGCTGATCGCGCTCGCGATGGTCGGCTATCTGGCGGCCGTCACGCAGTCGCCGATCACGTCGTTCGTGATCGTGATGGAAATGATCAACGGCCATGCGCTCGTGATTTCGCTGATGGCGACCGCGCTGGTGTCGAGCCGGGTCTCGCGCTTTTTCGCGCCGCCGCTCTACGAAACGCTCGCGCAGCGTTATCTCGCGCCGCCCGCGGCGGCCACCGCACCCACCGCGGCATCGACAGCGAGCACGGCGGCTGCGACCGGCGTGACCGAGCCGCAGGACGCCGCTGCCGCGCCCGCCGATCCGCTCGACACGTTGCGCGACGAAGACGGCGACGAGG